>JASHSW010000090.1 GCA_030038595.1 Methylovirgula sp. | reverse complement strand
GCCCCTCGCTTCGGTCGCTTTTGAGAAATTTCAGCCGCGCCGGCGTCGCGGCGAAGAGTTCGCGCACTTCGACGCGCGTGCCTTGCGGCTGCGCCGTGGGCTTCAGTGCGAATTTGCGGCCGTGCTCGACACGGATGGCGCTGCCTTGCGCGGCGCCTTCGCCGCGCGTGGCGATATCGAGCCGCGCGATCGAGCCGATTGACGGCAGCGCCTCGCCGCGAAATCCTAGCGTGGCGATGCGCGTGAGATCGCCGTCCGGCAATTTCGACGTGGCATGGCGCTCGACCGCGAGTTCGAGATCGGCGCCGCTCATCCCGCTGCCGTCGTCGATGACGCGGATCAACTGTTTGCCACCTGCTTCGATGGCGACATCGATGCGGCGCGCGCCCGCATCGAGCGCATTCTCGACGAGCTCTTTCACCGCCGCGGCCGGCCGCTCGACCACTTCGCCGGCGGCGATGCGATCGACAAGCACGGGATCGAGGCGGCGGATGGGCATGGATCCTCGGCGGCTGCAGTGCCCCTCGCCCCATGCGTAAAGCGAATGGGGAGAGGGTTGGGGTGAGGAGCAAGGAGACTGGCCACGACGATGCAAATCGCCCCGCCCCTCACCCTACCCTCTCCCCGCAAGCAGGGGGAGGGACTCTACATCCCGACCGGCTTCCCCACCACCGCGACGAGCAGCGATCCGTCGCCGAAGAGCCGGCGGGCGGCGCGTTTGGCGTCTTCCATCGTGACGGCGGCGATCAGCCGGTTGCGCTCGTCGAGAAAATCGACGCCATAGCCCTCGGCCTGCAGGCGGGCGAGAAGACTGGCGATCTTGGTCGAAGTGTCGAAGCGCAGCGCGTAAGAGCCGATCAGGTACTGCTTCGCCTTCTCCAACTCTTCCTCGCTCGGACCCGCCTCCGCGAGACTGCGGATCTCGGCCTCGATCACCTGCATCGATTCGACCGCGCGCTCGTTCTTGGTCGAGGTCCCGCCCCACAGCATCGCGGCGTGATCCTGGTCGACGAGCCGCGAATAGACCGAATAGGCAAGCCCGCGCTTCTCGCGCACCTCCTTGAAAAGCCGCGCCGAAAAGACGCCGCCGCCGAGCACGTGGTTGACGACCATCGCGGCGATGAAATCTTTATCCGTGCGGGCGATCCCCTGGCGGCCGAAGCGGATCGTCGATTGCGGCACGTCGAGATCGACGACGTGGCGCGTGCCGGCGCCCGAGAGGACAATATCGGCGACCGGCGCGAGCGCGGCCTTGCCAGGCAGCGCGCCGAACACGTCGTCGAGCGCCTTGCCGAGCGTTCCGGCATCGATCGCCCCCACCACGGCAATCTTCAAATTGTCGCGCGCGAAGCCCGCGCTGCGTAAATCGGCGACGTCGGCGCGGCGGAGCGATTCGAGCGTGTCGAGATCGCCGCGCAGCGGCGCGCCATAGGGATGATCGGGATAGGCGAGGCGCCGGAAGGTGCGGCTCGCGACGGTATCGGGATCGTTCAGCTCGCGTTTTAATCCGGCGGCGACCTGGCTCTTTACCCGTTCGAAAGCGTCGGCCTCGAGCCGCGCTTCGCTCACCGCGAGGCGCAGCAATTCGAACGCCCGCTCCTTGTTGCGGGCGAGCGTCTGCATCCGGCCGGAAAGAAAATCGCGATCCGCCGAAAACGACAGTTCGATCGCCTGTTCTTCGAGGGCGCGATGGAAGGCGTCGGAATCGTAAGGGCCTGCCCCTTCGTCGAGAAGGCCGGCCAGCAGATTGGCGAGGCCTGGCTTGCCCTTCGGGTCCTGCGCGGCGCCGCCCAACAGGGCGAATTCGAGCGCCACGATCGGCACGGCATAATCCTCGACGAGCCAGGCCTCGATGCCGCCCGGAGAAACGACGTTGCCTACGCGCGAGGCGGGCGAGGCCGGCAGGCCTTGTCTCGTTTTCGTCTTCGAAGGGATGGTCATAGGCGTCTCACGCCACGGCGGCTTCTTCGGGCAGAAGAAACCCGGTAACGCTGCGCCGCCGGTCGAGCCAGCGCGCCGCTTTCACGATATCGGCGGCGCCGACCGCCTCGATCCGTTCCGGCCAGGCGGCGATGTCGGCGAGCGACAGGCCGGTTGCGAGCGAAGCGCCGTACCATTGCGCCAGCGCAACTTGGCTATCCTGCGCGTAGATCGCATCGGCAACGAGCCGCGTCTTGGCGCGGCCGAGGTCGGCTTCTTCAATGCCGCGATTTGCGACTTCGGCGATGAGCCTGGCAATCTCGGCGTCGAGCGTTTCGAGGCCGATGCCCGGCGCCGGCATCGCATAGGCGTAGAAGCGCGTGTCGTCGAGCGCCGTGCCGGCGTAATAGGCGCCGGCGGAGACGGCGATCTTTTTGTCGATCACCAGCGTCTTGAAGAGCAGGCTCGCGGGGCCGCCGCCCAAGTAATGGGCGAGCACTTCCAGCGCCTCCGCCTCGCCGGGCGCGCCGGTACGATAGGAGGGAACGAGGAAGACGGTCTGATAGGACGGCTGCTCGACCTTGGGGTCGGCGAGCGAGACGAGCCGGTGGGCGCGAACGTCCGGCTCGCGCACCCGGAGGCGTTTCGGCGCTTCGCCGCGGCCGGGAATTCGGCCGTAGATCGCCTGGGCCAGATCGATGACCGCGGCGGGTTCGACGTCGCCGGCGACCACGAGAATTGCGTTCTCGGGTGTATAGAAACGATCGTAATAGGCGAGCGCGTCGGCGCGTCCGAGCCCCTCGATGTCGCGCTGCCAGCCGATCACCGGCGATCCGTAAGGGTGACGCGTGAAAAGCGCCGCCTGAACCGCCTCGTTGAGAAGATCGGCCGGATCGGAATCGGTGCGCATGCGGCGCTCTTCGAGCACAACCTCGCGTTCCGGCGCGACGACATCGTCGGTGAGCACGAGGTTCGACATGCGGTCGGCCTCGTACTCCATGCAGATCCGCAAATGCTCCTTGGCGACGCGCTGGAAATAGGCGGTGAAGTCGGTCGAAGTGAAGGCATTCTCCTGCCCGCCAAGAGCCGCGATGCGCTCCGAGAATTCCCCCGCCGGATGCTCCTTCGTCCCCTTGAACATCAGATGTTCGAGGAAATGCGCGATTCCGGATTTGCCGATCGGATCATCCGCCGAACCGTTGCGATACCAGACCATGTGGGTGACCACGGGAGCGCGGCGATCGGGAACAACCACGATATCGAGCCCGTTGGCGAGCCTTGCCGAGGTGACGACCGGCCCGGTCGGCTTGGCCGGAATCGCGGCGGAAGGCGTGAGCTCAGCGGCAGCCGATTGGGACATGGTCGCTCTTCCGGAAAGGCGTGAAAATTCAAGGCGCGGCGAGGCTCGGCCGCAGGCGCCGCACCAACCCTAACCGCATGTTACATAGGAAGCAATTTGGAAAGGTCACTCTTCGCGATAGACGCGCTCGCGGCGCTCGTGACGCTCCTGCGCCTCGATCGAGAAGGTTGCGATCGGGCGCGCATCGAGCCGCTTCAGCGAGATCGGCTCGCCCGTTTCCTCGCAATATCCGTAGGTGCCCTCATCGAGCCGGCTCAGCGCCGAGTCGATCTTGGCGATCAATTTGCGCTGCCGATCGCGGGCACGAAGCTCGATGGCGCGATCGGTTTCGGAGGAGGCGCGGTCCGCCAGATCGGGCAGATTCTCGTTATCGTTTTGCAGGACGACCAGCGTCTCGCGGGCTTCGCGCAGGATATCGTTCTTCCACGCCAGCAGTTTGCGACGGAAATATTCGCGCTGGCGTTCGTTCATGAAAGGCTCGTCTTCGGACGGTCGGTAGTCCGTATCGATCGTATCGGTCGGCACGCTTCGAATCTCCGCACCCCAAGCCAAAACGCAGGCCTTATAACGAGATGCCCGCGGCGACACAATATTTGTCGGACCCCCCGGTTTCGATCGAAGCGGCTCCTTGCGTCAGGCTGGGGCAGGCTCCATGGCGTGCCGCAAATTTTCGCTGATCTTGTCGAGAAAGCCGGTCGTCGAGAGCCATCTTTGTTCGGCGCCGACGAGCAGAGCCAGATCCTTCGTCATGAATCCGGCCTCGACCGTCTCGACGCAGACTTTTTCCAAAGTGGCGGCAAATTTTGCCAGTTCGGCATTGTCGTCGAGCTTGGCGCGGTGGGCGAGCGCCCGCGTCCAGGCGAAGATCGACGCGATGGAATTGGTCGAAGTCTCCCTGCCCTTCTGATATTCGCGGTAATGGCGCGTCACGGTGCCGTGCGCGGCCTCCGCCTCGACCGTCTTGCCGTCCGGCGTCAGGAGCACCGAGGTCATGAGGCCGAGCGAGCCGAACCCTTGCGCGACGGAGTCCGACTGTACGTCGCCGTCGTAGTTCTTGCAGGCCCAGACGTAGCCCCCCGACCATTTGAGCGCCGAGGCGACCATGTCGTCGATAAGCCGGTGCTCATAGGTGATCCGCGCCGCCCGGTATTGCTCCTTGAACTCTTTCTCGTAGACTTCTTGGAAAATATCCCGGAAACGGCCGTCGTAGAATTTCAGGATTGTGTTCTTGGTCGAAAGAAAGACGGGATATTTGCGCAGCAAGCCGTAATTCAGCGAAGCGCGCGCGAAATCGCGTATCGAATCGTCGAGATTGTACATGGCGAGCGCGACGCCGGCGCCGGGAAAATTGAATACTTCCTTCTCGATGACCTTGCCGTCGTCGCCCTCGAACTTGACGGTGAGCCGTCCGCTGCCGGGGACTTTGAAATCGACGGCACGGTATTGGTCGCCGAAGGCGTGACGGCCGACGACGATCGGCGCCGTCCAGCCGGGCACGAGGCGCGGCACGTTCTTGCAGATGATCGGTTCGCGGAAGATGACGCCGCCCAGGATGTTGCGGATCGTGCCGTTCGGCGATTTCCACATCTCTTTGAGGCCGAACTCGGCGACCCGCGCCTCGTCGGGCGTAATCGTCGCGCATTTTACGCCGACGCCCCATTTCTTTACCGCATTGGCGGCGTCGACCGTCACCTGGTCTTCGGTGGCGTCGCGATTCTGAATGGAGAGGTCGTAATATTCGAGGTCGATGTCGAGATACGGCTCGATAAGCTTTTCTCGGATGAGGTGCCAGATGATCCGGGTCATCTCGTCGCCGTCGAGTTCGACGACGGGATTTGCGACCTTGATCTTGTTCATCGAAAAACCTTTTCGAGGAATGGCCTAGGCAGTTGCGCCGCCCCTATAGCATCGCGGCCGGAGACGGCAAAGCGCCGCCTCGACACCAGGATCTGCGCACCGCCGCCGCAAATTTGCACATCTTGTGCCGAAATTGCGGGCCCTCTTGATCGGGGCGAAGCAGCTCAGCATAGTGGGACGAATCGTTCCGGATTCTCCCGCTGGCCTTGCGCGCCGATCCCTCCATGAACAGCATGCAACGCGACCCGTGGCATCCGGCCGAGCATCTCCTCGCGCTGGGACGCGCTCAATTCGTCGCCGACCCGATGGGTGCGCTCTATTGGCGCGAGGAACGGCTGCTCGCGGTCGCCGATCTTCATCTTGAAAAAGGCTCCGCCTACGCCGCGCGGCGCGTGTTCCTGCCGCCCTACGACACGGCGACGACGCTTGCCGCGCTCGGCGTGCTGGTCGCCCGCTACGCGCCGCGCGCCGTGCTGGCGCTCGGCGATTCCTTCCACGACGTCGACGGCGCGGCGCGGCTTTCGGGGCAGGATCGCACCGCGCTTTTGCGCCTGCA
>JASHSW010000089.1 GCA_030038595.1 Methylovirgula sp. | reverse complement strand
TCCATAGGCGAGTGCGGCGATCGCCTGGGCGCCGCCGACGCGATAGATCTCGTCGACTCCGGCAAGCTCCGCCGCCGCAAGCACGAGCGGATCGATGTGGCCGTCGGGTGCCGGAACGACCATCACCAGGCGCGCGACTCCCGCCACCTTGCCCGGTATCGCGTTCATCAGGACCGAGGACGGATAGCTTGCCGTGCCGCCCGGCACATAAAGTCCCGCGGCTTCGATCGGCTGCCAACGCCAGCCGAGCTCGACGCCGAGCGCATCGGTGAAAAACAGGTCCTGCGGCCGTTGCCGCTCGTGGAATTCTCGGATGCGCCGATGCGCGAGGTGGAGCGCGGCCAGCGCCTCCGGCGCCGCGGCTGCCCGCGCCGCGGCGATCTCCTCTTTCGAAACGGAGATGCCGACGGCGACAAGGTCGATGCGGTCGAATTTTCGCGAATACTCGATGAGCGCCGCGTCGCCGCGCGCCGCCACATCGGCGATGATCTCTTGCACCGTCCGATCGACGTCTTCCGCCGCCTCGCGCTTCGTCGCGAGAAGGGTGCGGAACGCCGCGTCGAAATTTGCGTCCCGCCGGTCGAGTTTCAACGGCATGATCGTTGCCCGCTCCCATTCGCCACGCGGCGGCGCCACGGGTCCACTCTTTGCAGCCTCAAAGGAGGCCCAGGATCTCCGGATCGATTTCCGAAGGCCTGGTCGTCGGCGCGAAACGTCCGCTCACCCGCCCCTCGCGATCGACGAGGAACTTGGTGAAATTCCATTTGATCTGCTCCGTCCCGGCGATCCCCTTACGCTCGCTTTTCAGGTAGCGGAAGAGCGGATGGGCGCCGGCACCGTTGACTTCGACCTTGCCGAACATCGGAAAGGTTACGTCGTAGGTCTGCGAACAGAAGGCGCCGATTTCGGCGGCATCGCCCGGCTCCTGCCCGCCGAACTGATTGCAGGGGAAGCCGAGCACCATGAAACCCGCCGCGGCGTGCTTGCGATAAAGCGCCTCAAGCTCCGCATATTGCGGTGTGAAGCCGCATCTGCTCGCCGTGTTGACGATGAGCAACACCTTGCCGCGAAAATCGCTGAGCGGCTTTTCTTCGCCGCGCAAGGTCGTTGCGGAATAATCGTAAACGCTCATCCGTTCCTCTCCGCCGGCCGTCGGGCGTTTTGCCTTTGGTCTAATGCGAAATCGCCCGAATTCGCAAGCGCCAATGCGCCTTTGCGCGGCTGGCTCACGGCGCATCGCGATGCGCCGGCGGCGGAATCAAAAAAGGCCCCCGTCCGGGTGCGGACGGGGGCGCGGGAGGAATAGAAGCGGGCCTCAGTTGGCGGGTCGAAGCTCCAAACCCGAAGCCGTACGGGCTTCGCTGAGATCGGCTGTCAGGACGTCGATTTTCGCCTCGAGCTGTCGGATGTGGTCGCGCAGATCGCGAATGGTCCGCTCATACAAGCCGATCTTTTCTTCGAGCCTGGCGATCTCGGCGCGCAGCTCGCCGATGGTTTTCTCGTAGATCTCCATCAGAACCGAAATGCGCGAGTCGACGATCGCCGCGAGCGTCGGTTGGCGGCCGATTACCGCGGCGACAATCGTTGCGGTCGAGCCCAAGAGCGTGCCGAAGAGGCCGGCAACGAGCGTGATCCAAAGTTCATCAAGCGTCATTTGCATTCCCCGCATTGGGGCGGAACCGTGCCGGATCACGAGTGCCTCCGTGCCGCATGGCATCGCAGCCGCACGATCACTCCGCGCCAGGCGCTGCCGACCGGAACTTCGGCGGGATAGGCGGGAAGACGGCAGGCGCTCGGCGCGATGCGGAAGTGCTGAACCGCGCATTGCGCCGGATGCGCATGAAGACAGATCGAAAGAACCGCGGCAATCATGGGATTACCGCGGCGGGACCGAGGCTGCCGCCGAGCGCGGCGCAGACGGCCGCCGAGGCGACGTAGACCTTGCCGTCCGTGCCGATCATCGATTGGCCGGCGCCGACGCCGGATTCGATTTCGCTGGCAAGCGCGCTCGCGTCGGCAACCGCGCAGGTAAAAGCGGTCGCGCCGGACTTGAGCGAGGAGATCGCTTGCTGCGTTTTCGGCGCGTCGATGAAAGCGACGGCGCCGTCGATCGCCGCGTCGAATTCGGCGCAGCCGCCGAGCGACGCCGCGAGCGCGAGTGCGCCCGCAAGAAGCAGGTGTTGCATGGATCGTCCTTTCTGCAGAAAGACGCCGATTGCGGCGTCGGGTCGCGAGCCGGGGCTCAGCGCATTCCGAACGGCCGTTCGAAGCGTTCTTCGATGGCTGTTTCGGTGTCGAGCATCGTGCGCGGAATCGCCCCGCTCGAAAATTGCAACAACAGATCGAAGCCGGCGACCGCCGCTGCGAGATCGTTGGCGGCGATTGCCGCCGGCGGCACGAAAACGCCGATGACGCGCAGCACGTCGGCGATCGTTGCAAGTTCGCCGGCGAGATTGGCGGTCTCGAACGCTTTGGCTGCCGCGGCGAAGTCGATTCGCTGCGCGTACTCGAGCGCCATGCCTATCTTTGCGGCATCGGCCTCGAGCGCGGAAAGATCGAGGCTCATCCGGCGGCTTCCTTCTTCACGTCCACGTAGGGACTGAGATCGAGGTTGCCGGCGCTGGCGCTGGGCGGCAGAGCGCCACAAGCGGAGAGCTTGGCGACGAGCATCGGCCCGAGGCTCGCGCCGAGTTCCCTGAAGAGCGCCGGCGCTTCGTCAACCAGGCATTGAGCAGCCTTGCGGATCACCTTGTTGGCGACCGGAACTTCGAGAACCTTGCCCTTCTCGGCCCCTTCGACGAGCGCGAACCCCGCATCGACGGCTCGTTCGATCTCCTGATCGACGTGCGCGGCGTGCAAGGACTTGGCGATTTCGGGACCGAGCTTGGCCAGCAGCCAAGTGAGCGTCGCGCCGAGAAGGGAGAGCACCAGCGGCTCGATCACCGAGAGAACCTGCGTGGCCAGCGCGCCGATCGGCACGCTCACCGAATTGGTACCGGCCGCGAATGCCGGAAGCGCGGCAAGCGTCATCGCCGCCGCAAGAGGAATGCGCGCGCGCATGGATTCGTCCTTTGCGAATTGCCGGAACCGCCGGGCGCGGGATCGGAAAGGCGCCTTAGCCAGACGTGCCAAGGAATGAGCCGGGGCCGTGCGGCTCCCGGCTTCCGGCCCCGATCATCGTAAAACGGTATGGGGCGATAGGATGATTCATTCGTGCGGAACGGGCACCGACGTGTAGGCGCCGCCCAGGCCGTTTTCCTTGCGGCGCTGATAGTACGAGACTTCCATCGTACTCTGGTTGATGCAGATAATGTTCACGTTGACGCTCCGCCCGTCGGCGGTGGCGCCGTAGCCGAGCACGGCCGCCGGGGCGATCGTCTCGGTGCACACGCATTTGCCTTCGCCCTTGCACGTAAACTCGTCGGCGCGCGCGGTGAACGCGAGGCTGCTCGCGATGAGGCCGGCTATGATCGTTATCCGCTGCATATCGATTCTCCGCTGGTAGACGGATCGGCACCCCGCGGGACGGCGGCGCGGCTGAGCGCTGCCATCTCCTTCAAGATGCGTGCGACGACGTCGGCCTTGACCACGTTCCTTCCCGGACAATCATGATGATCGCGGCTGCATTCTCTGTGAAAATGCAGCCCGCACAGGCCCATACGATAGTGATCCGGCCTCAATCCAAGCTTGCGATGCAGGATCGCCATCGCAGCAACCGCATTATCCCGTACCCGCGCCCCGGCTCCGGAGTCGAAGGCTTCCGTCGCGTAATCGCCGATCATCTCGATTCCAAGCGTGCGATGATTCCAGCACGAAACGGACACCCCATCCTGCGTCAGGTCGCACAAATTCCAAATCAAATTCGGTGCCACGAACAGGTGCACGCCCGAATGCCAGTGCAAAATGTCGCGCTCATAATGTCTTTGGCTTTCGATGCGCTGTTTCGCCGCATGGTTGGAATCCAGCCACGCCGCAAGCGTCGGCACAGCCGTGTTGTGCAGCGTCACGAACTTTGGCCGCCAGCCGTTCCACGCGAGGCCCTCGACGAAATCGGCGAACTCACCGGGCGTGTAGCCTTTGGGCTCGGCGAGGAAACTCATCGCAGCCCCGCCGAGAGAGCGATGGCGCGGCCGTAGCCGGTGCAGCGTGAGCCTCGCCATGTCCCCGAACTGTAGGCGCTCGCCACCGCGCACCAACCGGCATCGACGTGCATCGCGATGGCGAGCTTCAGATAGCGCAGTCCGGCCTCGATGCCGGTCGCGCAATTGAAGAGATTGCCGGTGACGCCGACCGAGCGCGCCGTTTGCGGCAGAACCTGCATCGCGCCGCGTTCGCCGGCCCGTCCGCGCATGCCGCAGCGTCCGCCGGATTCGCGGCGCATGATGGCGAGCGCGAGTGCGACCGGCAGGCCGAGAGCTTGCGCCCGCGCGCGCACGATTGCCGCGGCGCGGCTTTGCGAGAACGGCGGTCCAGCATGGAGACGGATGGCGTGGCGCCCGTCGGCATGCGCGAAGAACGCCAGGACCAGCATTGCAAGAAGCGGCAGTGCCGCCGCGAGCACGCGCGGAAGCGCGCCGTAAAGGCGTGTCGGAAACATCGCTCACCTATGGATTGGGAATCCGCTGCGCGAACGGAGGCATACCGGCCGAGATCAGACGATCGCCAGCTTATGCCATTGACATTTTTGGCTCTGCCGCCGCATCTTGATCTGCAAGGACGGAGCAGACGGATCAGTTTAGAAACAGCAGAAATGCCTGAGCTCTTCGCCAAAACGCTCTACAACAAACCTGAAGAAGGTGGCGGAGTCCCTCCGCAATCATATCCCCTGCCGAACGAGGAACGGCTGACTCTCGATCTTCCTCGCTTTTGTTTTGATCTCGCGTCTCCGTCGAACGCTCCGCGCTTACGTCGCGGAACGTGGAAATTCGATTTTGATGAGATGGATGTCGAAGCGATTCGCGACCACGACAAACGCGATATTCGACCTCGGTGGACCGCGGAGACATTTCCAGGCTTCGCAAACTTCCGAGTGCTCGAACTTGGTCCTCAGGACGGCTTCAACACCATTGGACTCGAAAAATTTGGAACAGGCCCCATTGTTTCAATTGAGGCCAATGTCGATTCGTTTCTGCGGTGCTTGATCGTCAAGAACCTGTGCGGCCTTCGCGCCACCTATCTGTTGGGCGATTTTGTTGCCTACCTCAATCAGCCGGATACCAGCGCAGATTTGATCTACGCGTCCGGGGTGCTCTATCATTTACAAGATCCAGTTGCTTTCCTGCTGCGTTGCGGAGAAATCGCTTCTAATATTTTTCTTTGGACGTTCCTCTATGAAGATGAGACGATAAGAGCGCATCCGTATGAATCGAAGTGCTTCGTCGAACATACTCAGGTTAAGGCGCGTGGCGAGACGTTCAGCTATCACAAGCGAATCTACCCTCCCGATACCCGTTTTCGACCGGATTACGCGGGTGGCATCGAATCCTTCGCAAACTGGATGACGCTGCCGGATATCAAGCGCGCTTTGACATTGGCGGGTTACACAATCAGACGGACGGTCGACGATAGCTATAGCGGCATCCCGGCGATGAATATTTGGGCCTCTAGCGACGGAGATGCCCCGCAGCCCGAAAATGGGCCGCGCACAACAAAAGCGGCACTGTGACACGCAGCGGGAGCGGGCGGTGGGACGTCGGAAAGTACGCGCATGAGAATGACGGTGCTATTTCCGCGTTGCCCGTCTATCCCGGCACTGGCACTCTGCGCGGCTGCCGGAATCCCCGTTGACACCAGAAATTTCCATGCTCGATTCGATCAGGAAGCGATTTTGGAATAGCTCCGGAGACTTCGATCCGCAGACATACTTCACGGTGCCGCTCTTCGATCTCCGGGAAACTTCACCGCAGTTCGCCGGCATTCTCGCGCCGGAGCCGGAACGCGGCGCCGAAAAAGTCGGCATCACCGAGCAGTTCTTGGAGAACGCTGCGGCCTTTCACGAGCGCTACGCCGACAGTGAGCGCGCTGTGCGCGGCGCCCCTCACTTCCGCTACATGGACGATAAGTGGCTTTTCTCCCGATCCTACATGCGCGAAACCGCGCGGCAGGCCGGATTTAGAGAGGTCGTGTTCGTTTCGGCATCAGCCAAAGATCGGCAGTTCACGGACGAGACAGAGAGGCTCTTGCGCCTTCACTCGGGACTTGCGGCAAGCGCTCTGCCGGATTGGGCATGGTCGATCGTCAACCTGCTCGATGATACCCTTGGCGACGAACTAAAAGATGAGTTGCTTTTGGCCGCGGTCAGCGTTTTCCGTCGCTGAAGCCGCTGCGAAGATTGCGAACCAGCGGGCGGATAGTTGCTTCGAATGCGAGCGCCTGAGCGCGCTTGGATTGTGCCGAAGGACAATACGATGCACAATTCCGTTATGGAAACGGCGCATACCGATCAAGCCGGAAATTCCCCCGCTGCGCCGTCATACGATCGCGTGTCTCGCGAGGCTTATTTCCCGCTTGTCGACGTGCTTCGCGGCCTGGCGGCGGTGTCGGTGCTGACTTTGCACGTAATCTACCATGCCAACTGGGTTTCATTTCCGTTGCAAGGCCCACTCTCCTGGCTTCGGCACGGGAACCAGGGCGTGGACCTGTTCTTCGTGATCAGCGGATTCGTAGTTCTCTACAATGCGTTCGGCATCTTGGATAAATACAATGGATCGTTTCGCGGCGTATTCCTGCTGCGAAGGTTGGCCAGAATCGTTCCGCTATACTACGTGACGATCGCATTTTACCTTTGTTTTGTGGATGATAACCATGTTTTGGCGGCCCGTGACGAGTTGCGGCAAATCATCAGCCATTTGCTTTTTTTCCACACATATTCGGCGGATACGTTCGGCTCCATTGACGGGGTCAATTGGACGATCGCGATCGAAATGCATTTCTACCTGCTCATTCTGCTGCTGGCGCCCTGGTTGGCAAAAGCAAAACCGAGTCTTCTGATTGCGATAGCGCTGCCGGTCGCACTGGCGTGGCGATATTATTGCTTTACCCAAGTTGACCCGGCTGATCCTTGGCGAAACTATCACCTGATCACGCACTCCGCTCAGCTACCGGGAAGGATCGACGAGTTCGCCTTCGGCATGGTGTTGGCGATTTTCTTGCGAAAGTTCCCGCCGACTTGCATCCGATGGAGAACCGTTTGGATATTTGTGCTTCTGCTCTTTTCGGTCCTTTTTCTCTATACCGCCGATTCTCGTCTGCTGAATGCGATTCCGCAGGGCGCACGGTTCGCACTCGTCAATACCCAGCTGGGAATCGCGTTTTCCGCCCTGGTTCTCGCCGCGTGCATGATTACATCGACGACGGTGGTGACTCTCGCTGCGCCATTGCGTTATCTCGGAAAGATCAGCTACGGCATATATCTTTGGCATCTGCCGGTGATCATGCTGCTCAAAGGGCACCATCTTGAGCCATTGAGTTTTTATGCCTTCACCCTGGTTGGAGCGATCTCTCTGGCTACGCTGAGCTGGTATCTGTTCGAACACCCGATCATCAAAGTTGCACGACGCTGGGAGACAAAGATATTCGCTCCGGCAAAATCCTCGATCATCGAAAATGCGACGCCGGCCTGAGCGACATTAAGGCTGCCGCCAGGCCGCGCCGATCCTTCAAAGCTCCGCGCTGCTTAAAACCGTCCCGTAAGCGTAACCGATGCCGGTAGACGTAACCGTGAACTCGGTAATCAGATAACTCGGCTGAGAAATCAGCGCAGTCAGCGCCGAGGCGCGCCATCTTTCTCATAATATGCATCAAGTAGAAAAGCCCATGCGATGTTTGCAAGTACCGCGAAGACCTCCGTCTTGAAGTGGCATGAGGGGCTATTGAAAACGTCCACAGCAAGAATCATCGCCTCTCTGCCGCGGGCAAGACGCTCATTGACATACGGGTCTAGGCAGTCTGCCAGTCGTACGCTTCTTTAGTATTCTTGTATGAGTTGACTTCGTCGGGAGTCGCTAACTCGATGTTATCGCTTTGCTTACCTTAGTGATTCGGGCACCGTTTATCGTTGAGGTCACGGCCGATATCTGCCAGAGCTAGAATATCCAGGTTGCGCATCCCCTCCGCAAGCAGCGATTTCACAATGCTCTTCTCCTTCTCGGTCAGCGCTCCTCCTTTTTTGTGTACCG
>JASHSW010000088.1 GCA_030038595.1 Methylovirgula sp. | reverse complement strand
GCCACGCGGTCTTGCGCCACCGGATTCTGCTCGGTGGCGGCTTTGAGGAATAGCTTTGCGGCGGCGGCTTCGTCCTTGTCGACGCCGATCCCGTTGAACAGCATGATGGCGTACTCGACTTCGGCGGGAACGTTGTCCTCGGCGGCGGCGCGCGCCATCCATTGCGCGGCGAGCTGGTCATCTTGTCGAATGCCTTTGCCGTTGCGATAGCAGAGCGCCAGCGCATAGGCCGCGTCTGGATAGCCGAGCTCGGCAGCTTGCCTGAATAGGCTCGCGGCTTTGGCGAAATCGGGGACGATTCCGTTGTTCTCCACCGCCATGACGCCGAGATTATAAAGCGCGCCGGCATGGTTCATCGCCGCGGCCTTCTTGAAAAGCGCGGCCGCTCCGGCACGGTCCTTGGGCACGCCCTGCCCGGTCAGTTTGGCAAGGGCGAGCGCGAAGATCGCCTCGCGGTTGCCGAGCGCGGCCGCCTGCGCGTACCAACGGTCGGCCTCGGCGTAGTCTAGTCTGACTCCATATCCCTGCCGATAGAGTTCACCGATCAGGGTCATCGCCACGGCGTCTTTCGGGTTGTCCTTCAGCCGCTTCATCGCCTCTTGATAGGCGGTGATGTAGTAGCCGCGCTGGTAGGCGCCGTAGGCGAGATCGGGCGTTTGGGTCGGTGCGGTTGCGGACGGCGCGGGTTGCGGACTTATCGCGGGCGGCGGAGGCGGCCCGGCGTTCGCGGCGACAGCCGGGGCGCCGCCGATACAGGCGAGAAGACAAATCGCGCCGAATCGTTTCATGCGGCGGGCTCGCGCGCCGCGCCGAGCGCGCGCTGCACCGCTCCGACGCCTGCCGCGGGCCCGCGCGAATCTTCCCACACGAGTTCGCAAAGCGCTATAAAGTCGGCGCCGGCCCGCTGCAGCGCTGTGACTTCGTCGAGCCGCCGCGCGTAGCCAACACACGGTGGATTGAAGATCTCCGCCCACCAAGCGATTCGTTCGCGGATTTGCATGAAATCTTGCGCCTCGCCCGGGCCACCGAACATCAGGTAATCGACATCCGCCTCGCCGGCCGACATCGCGTCGTGGCGGCTCGCGAGGCCGCCGACTCCGACGATCCGCTGCGGCTTCATGGCGGCGAGCGCGGCTTCGAGCGCCGGGCCGACGCCATCGATATGGACCCCATCGCAGTCGCTGTCCGCCGCGAGGCTTGGATCGCCGACGAGGCAGGGGATATCGCGCCGCTGCGCGATCGGCGCCAGCCTGCGGACGACTGCCGCCTCAGTCGCGCGTAAAAGCACGCAGGCGATGTCGCCGGTCTCAAGCGCGGCTTCGAACGGCGCGACAAAGGCGGCGGCTTCGGTAATGGCCGGCGTGATCAGGTAAAGGCGCGGGGAATACATTCGGGGCACGGCCTAGATCATTCTTGCGCGGCGTGGCTCGCCGTGCGAGCGCCGTCTTTCCAGCCAAACTCGCCGAGAATTGGGGCGAAAGCGCGGGATGCGCCTCAGGCGGCGGCTTTCTCCAGAGCCTCGGACCATTGGCCCAACGCGGCCAGCCCGTTCATCCGCGCCCGGTGGCCGAATGCCGCCTGGGCGGCGCCGACATTACTGGGCTTGCCCGCCCAGGTCTTTTGCGGCGCCGCCTGTAAGGCGCGGCCATAGGAGAAGGTGATCGTCCAGGGAAACGGTCCAAGGCGATTGACCGCATCGAGATTGGCGGTGGCGGCGATGTCGGACTGACCGCCCGACAGAAACGCGATGCCCGGTACCGCCTCCGGCACGCAATTTTTGAACAGACGCACGGTCGCTGCGGCAACCTCGCCGGGGCTTGCCTGTTTTGCCGCCTTCATTCCGGGGATCACCATGTTGGGTTTGAGCACGATGCCTTCGAGCATGACGCGCATTTCATAGAGTTCGGCAAAAACCGTCTTCAGCACCGCTTCGGTCACTTCGTAGCAGCGATCCAGCGAATGGTCGCCGTCCATTAGCACTTCCGGCTCGACGATCGGTACCAGATCCGCGGCCTGGCACTGCGCCGCGTAGCGGGCAAGCGCCTGCGCGTTCGCCGCAATCGCGGCGCGCGTCGGAATTCCCCGGCCTATGTCGATCACGGCGCGCCATTTCGCGAAACGTGCGCCGAGGCCATAATATTCTTCGAGCCGCGCGGCGAGCCCGTCGAGCCCTTCGGTGATCACCTCGCCGGGAAAGCCCGGTAGCGGCTTGGCGCCGGTATCGACTTTGATACCGGCGATCGCGCCCGACTGCTCGATCAGTTTGACGAGCGGCGTCCCGTCCGCCGCTCGCTGACGGATCGTTTCGTCATAGAGAATCACGCCGGAAATATGCTGCTGCATCGCCGCCTTGGCGCGAAACAGGAGCTCGCGGTAATCGCGCCTTGACTCAGGGGTCGATTCGACGCCGACCGCGTCGAAGCGCTTCTTGATCGTGGTTGAGCTTTCGTCGGCGGCCAAAATGCCTTTGCCGCGAGCCACCATAGCCTGTGCGGTTCGAGCCAGTTGATCTTTGTTCAAGGGCTTGATCCACAAATGCCGCGCATCGCAGGGCTCGAATCATACCCGGCAAGCGCCGTTTCGCAAGGCCTCGACGCCCGGCAAACGCTTGCCTTCGAGCCATTCGAGAAAAGCCCCGCCCGCGGTCGAGATATAGGTGAACTCCTTGGCGACGCCGGCCTTGTTCAGCGCCGCGATCGTATCGCCGCCGCCGGCGATCGATTCGAGCTCCCCGGCCTTTGTGAGCTGCGCGGCGACCATCGCGACATCGGTTGTCCCCGCATCGAAGGGCGGAACTTCGAAGGCCCCAAACGGCCCATTCCAAACAAGCGTGTGGGTGCCCTCGAGCAGCGCCTCGATCCGCTGCACGGTCTTCGGTCCGATGTCGAGGATCATGTCGTCGGGCTCGACGTGATCGACATCGACGACGTGGGCCGCCGCGTCGGCGGTAGGTCTGCGTGCCACAACGACATCTACCGGCAACACCAATTCGCAGTTCGCGCTTGCCGCTTCCGCCACGATCTGTCGGGCCACGTTGGCGAATTCCATTTCGCAGATGGATTTGCCGATCGCCTTGCCTTGCGCGGCGAGAAACGTATTCGCCATCCCGCCGCCGATGACCAAGAGATCTACGCGACGCATCAGATTGCCGAGAAGCTCGAGCTTCGTGGAAACCTTGGCGCCGCCGACGATCGCCATCACCGGATGCATCGGATCGGCGAGCAGGTTGGTGAGGATTTCCAACTCGACCTGCATCGAGCGGCCGGCGAAGGACGGCAATTTGTGGGCCAGCCCTTCCGTCGAAGCGTGGGCGCGATGCGCGGTCGAGAACGCGTCGTTGACATAGACGTCGCCAAGTTCGGCGAGCGCCGCGACGAATTTCTCGTCATTCTTCTCTTCGCTGGCGTGGAAGCGGGTGTTTTCGAGGAGCAGATAATCGCCGTTGTGCATCGCCGCGACGGCCTTCTTGGCGACGTCGCCGATGCAATCGGGAGAAAAGGCGACCGGCTTGCCGAGCCGGCGCTCGAGTTCCGGTACGACCGGACGCAACGAAAGTTGCGGGTCCGGCCCCTTCGGCCTACCCAGATGCGAAAGGATGAGCACCTTCGCGCCTTTGGCGGCGATCTCGCGAAGATTGGGCAGGATCCGGTCGATGCGCGTGCAATCGAGGACATCGCTCGCATCCATGGGCACGTTGAGATCGACCCGGACCAGGACGCGTTTGCCGGCAAGCTGAGCTTCGTCGAGGGTCGGAAATGGCGCCATCGGCGCGGTTCTCGTCATCCGAGTTTTCCCATTGTGACCGCGGTATCCGCCATGCGATGCGAGAATGCCCATTCGTTGTCGTACCAGGAGACGACCCGAACGAACGTTCCTTCTATCACACGTGTCTGATCGACGTGAAAGATCGACGAACGCGAATCGTGATTGAAATCGATCGACACGTTGGGGCTCTCGGTGAAGCCGAGAATGCCCTTTAGCTGCTGTTCCGAGGCGCGCTTGACGGCGTCTTTGATCTCCTCCGGCGTCGTGGCGCGCGTCGCGACGAACTTAAAGTCGATCATCGACACGTTCGGAGTCGGCACGCGCATCGAAGATCCGTCGAGCTTGCCTTTCAGCTCCGGCAGGACGAGGCCGATCGCTTTGGCGGCGCCGGTCGATGTCGGGATGATCGACAGCGCCGCGGCGCGGGCGCGGTAGAGGTCCCTGTGCAGCGTGTCGAGCGTCGGCTGATCGCCGGTATAGGAATGGATCGTCGTCATGAACCCGCGCTCGATGCCGATCGTGTCGTTAAGGACCTTGGCAACCGGCGCAAGGCAATTGGTCGTACACGAAGCATTCGAGACGACCCGGTGTTCGGGCCTGAGCTTTTCGTGGTTGACGCCATAGACCACCGTGAGATCGGCGTCGTCGGCCGGCGCCGAGATAAGAACCCGTTTGGCCCCGGCCTTCAGATGCGCGGAAGCCTTATCTTTCGACGCGAAGACGCCCGAACATTCGAGCGCGATATCGACGTTGAGCTCCTTGTGCGGCAATTCAGCGGGATTGCGCAACGCCGTGACTTTAATCGGGCCGTCGCCGACGTCGATCGTGTCGCCCAGCACTTTCACCTCGCCTGGAAACCGCCCGTGAACGGAATCGAAACGCAAAAGATGCGCATTGGTTTCGACCGGTCCGAGATCATTGATCGCTACGACGCGTATGTCCCGGCGCCCCGATTCGACGATGGCGCGCAAGATATTGCGTCCAATCCGCCCGAATCCGTTGATCGCGACATTCACCGTCATGCCAAACCTTCCATAAGCGCGGGAACGCTGCGCGCCGGGTTTCGAACCTTGTGAGCCGGATTTCCCTAGAAATTTGAAGAGAAATTCATCGCTATGCTTTCAGCCCGATTGCCGGAGCTAGGCACGGCCCTCTTCATATGCAATCGGATAACGACGGAATCGGCGGATCCAGCAGCGGGCGCGGTCCCCTATGCTCCCGGCCTCGCCGATCTCGTCACAACGCATCCCGCCGATCGCTGCCGTCCGCGAGTTCCTTGGGGGCCGGATCGAGGGCCACTCTCTCGCACGAGAACGAAATCCACGCAAGACGGCGCCGCTTTGTGCGCTGCAATCCGCGGCTGCCCAAATGTCGCGGGCAAAGAAGCAAATCCTCTTGTATGGCGTGTTCGCGATTGCGATCGCCCCAGCTCGATCTTGCGTGGATTCGCCGCTTCTTGCATATCCGGCCTTTGCGGCCGCGAACGATGATTTTGCAACGCGATGCGGATTCCGACGTCGCATAGTTCCCTTTCGTTCCATGCGCACCATCAGCTTGACGCCGCGGCGACTCGTCGGGACCTGTCGTTCCTCTGACCTAACGCAAGCGCACCAATGAAATTGGCTGTGGGTAGCAAGCGCGGAAGGCGTTGACGGTTCCCTTGAACAGCGCCTATTGAACAATGTTCGGGATAGATCGGATGAGTACGCCAGCCCGTTTGAAGGCCGCTCTGAAAGGCCTTGTTGCCGCCCTAGACCAGCTCGAAGCGGCCTGCGAGCGCCGACTGCAGGCCGACGCCGAACGCGGCGACATTGAAGAAGAATTTGCGGTGCTGCAGGACGACCGGGCGCGGCTCGCCGTCGAGCTCGACGGTGCGGTCGCCCGCTCGCAGTCCTTGGAATTGGCCAACACGGAGGTGGCGCGGCGGCTCGCCCGCGCCCGCCTGGCGATCCAGGAAATGATATCGCATGTAGCGATGTAGCAATCTTATGTAGCGACGTAGCATAGGAGGCCGCGTCATGGCGCAAGTTACCGTCACCATCGCCGGGCATGTTTATCGGGTCGCCTGCGGCGAGAATGAGGAAGCCCACCTGCAAGGTCTTGCGCGGCAGATTGACGAAAAGATCGAGACCCTCAAACGCAACTTCGGGGAAATCGGCGACCAGCGATTGACGATCATGGCGGCGATTACCCTTGCCGACGAACTCGCCGAAGCCAATCGGCGTATCGCCGCGCTCGAAATCGAGATCGTCAATCTCAATTCGGCCACGACTACCTTGGAGACCGAGCGGGACGCCTGGGCCGACGATATCGTCGAGTCGCTCGGCGAGACTACGGCGCGCATCGAACGCGTCGCCCAGAATCTCAACGGCATCGGTCGCGGATAAAGCGAGTTTGGGCTATCTGTTCCGGGGGCGAGGCCCGAGTCGCCCGCGGAACAGCCATGCCGGCCAAACATGTTTTCAGCGTCGCCCCCGGCGCACCTTTTCTGAAATCCTTCGTCGCCGCGCTTCTCGACGGAAGAATCGTCGAGGGTTTTTCGCGCGCTTTAGGGCCGCTCGATCTGGCGCGGGCGACGATCTATGTCCCCACCCGGCGCGCGGCGCGTGCGCTCGTCGATGAATTTGCCGGCGCCCTTGGCGGTCCCGCAACGTTGCTGCCGCGCATCCTGCCGCTGGGCGGACTCGAGACGACAGAGATCGATCTTCTCTTCGAAGAACCTACGCTTGATGCCCCACTTGGCACCGCCCAGGCGGCAAGCGCGATCTGGCGGCGCATGCAGCTTGCCGTCCTGGTACAAAAATGGGCGTCGGCCTTGCGCCACGCGATCATCGCGGTCAACGCCGATGGAAGCTTTGCCACCGACGATCGTGAACCCTGTCTGGTCGGTACCTCGGCGGCCGACGCCTGGCATCTCGCCGGCGCGCTTGCCGATCTCATCGACGAATTGATCATCGAGGACGTAGCCTGGGAGAAGCTCGATCCTCTGGCTCTGCCGGAGTTCGATCGGTATTGGCGAATCACGCTCGATTTCCTCAACATCGCCGTCGCGCAATGGCCGGTGATTCTCGCGGCCCACGGTCGCGTAGATGCGGCGCGCCGTCAACAGATGCTCGTCGAGGCGCAGATCGCGCGCATCGAGGCGGGATGCGCCGGGCCGGTGATTGCCGTCGGTTCGACGGGTACCAATCGCGCCACGGCGCGGCTGCTTGCGGCGATCGCCGTCGCCCCGCGCGGCGCCGTGGTTCTCCCCGGACTCGATCTTTACCTCGACGAAGCAAGCTGGCAGCGGATCGGCGACGCGCACGCCGACGAACCGGGCTTCGGGCACCCGCAAGCGGCGCTGCGCCGGCTGCTGCCGATCCTTGGCGTGACCCGCGACGGCGTGATCGAGCTTGGCAGGCCCACTCCCGCACGCGCGGCGCGCGACGAATTCCTCTCCGAGGCTCTGCGCCCCGCCGACACCACGGAGATGTGGCGCTCCTATCGCGCCCGCACCGACGCGATCGCCGCGGCGCTCGACGGCGTGACGCTGATCGAGGCGGCCGACGAACGCGAGGAAGCGCTCACTCTCGCCGTCGCGCTGCGTCAGGTTCTCGAGACACCCGGAGCGACTGCTGCGCTGGTCACGCCCGACCGCGGTCTTGCCCGTCGGGTCGGCGCCGAGCTTCGCCGCTTCGGCGTGGAGATCGACGATTCGGCGGGCGAGCCCCTGAGCGGCAGCCCCTACGGAAGGCTGGCACGGCTCACGATGCTCGCCAGGTCGGGCGAACCTGCCGATTTTGTCGCCCTCCTTGCCCATCCTTCGACGCGCCTGGGGCTCGATCGCGCCGAGATCGAACGGCTGGCGCCGATCTTCGAGATTGGCATGCTGCGCCAAATTAAGCGGCTCGCGAGGTTTCCCACCCCCGCCGAGGCGATTTCGGCCGCACGTGAGGCCGCAAAGGATCGCTTCGCTCATCCCGCCCAGAGACGCATCGGCGAAGATGATTGGGCGAAACTCGAAGATCTGCTCGCGCGGCTGCAAGACGCGCTCGCGCCGCTTGTCGCCCTTGCCGGCACGCAGCCGCTTCGCACGTGGATCGAGGCACATCGAAGCGCACTCGAGGCGGTGGCGCAGACCGCGCGCGGCGAAGACGTCGAGGCGTTGGACGGTCTGTTTTCCGAATTGCATCGCTGCGCGCTGCCCGACTTGTGCTTCGACGCCGAGGCTTATGCGCTCTTCCTGGTGCAAACGATGGCGGCGGTGACGCTTCGCCGGCCGCGCCACACGCATCCGCGGCTTAAAATCTTCGGCCTGCTCGAGGCGCGCCTCATGGACGTCGACGTGATGCTGCTCGGTGGGCTCGACGAAACGATCTGGCCGCCGCAGGCGATGGGCGACGCATTCCTGAACCGGCCGATGCGCGCCGCGCTCGGCTTGACGCCGCCGGAACGTAAGATCGGCCAGACGGCGCATGATTTCGTGATGGCGATGGGTCACGAGCGCGTCATTCTGAGCCGCGCCCGGAAGCGCGACGGTACCCCGACCGTCGCTTCGCGGTTCGTGCAAAGGCTGGCGGCGCTGGGCGGCCAAGAATTCGAGTCCTGCCGTGGGCGCGGGCAAGCTTTCCTGGCGCTCGCCCGGGCAATCGACCGACCGGCCGCGGTCGTTGCGAGCCGGCGGCCGATGCCGCATCCGCCGCTCGCGTTGCGGCCGCGCCGGCTCAGCGTGACGCGAATCGAGACGTTGCGCCGCGACCCTTACGCGATCTACGCAGAATTCATCCTCAAGCTCGCCGCGCTCCCCGCCGCCGACGAAGCCGAGGAGCGGCGGATCATGGGAAGCGCTATTCACGAAGTGCTCGCGGATTTCGGCGCGCTGCATCCGCAAGGGATTCTGCCTCCCGACGCACCGTCGATCCTTACCGCGATGATGCAAGCCGCTTTTCGGGACGCGTTTGAGGATCCCGATTTCGCAATCTTCCAATGGCCGCGGATTGAACGCGCCATCCGCTTCTATCTCGATTTCGAGACGAGCCGGCGTCCGCTGGCCAGGCTCGATGTCGAAATCCAAGACGCCATCGAAATTCCGCTCGCCGATGGCACCCGCTTCACGCTTTCCGCCGTGGCCGACCGGCTCGAACGTTTCGCCGACGGCGCGGTAGCGCTCGTTGATTACAAGACCGGGACACCGCCGGGCATGGACGAAGTGCGCGTCGGCTTTGCGCCGCAATTGACGCTGGAGGCGGCGATGGCGCGGCGCGGCGCATTCGGGCTCGCGCCCGAAACGCGTGTCGAGGAGGCGCTCTACGTCAAACTGCTCGGCAAAGACGGCGGCAAAGAACGCCCGCTTCGCTTCAGGAAAAAAGGCCGCGCGGATGAGAGCATCGCGGACGTCGCAGAAGAACATTTTGCCGGCCTCGTTGAATTGCTCAATCAATTTCGCGATCCCGCGACTCCCTATCCGCCGCGCCCGTTCCCGAAATTCGCGGCGCGCTATAACGCCTACGACCATCTCGCCCGCGTCAAGGAATGGGCGCTGGGGGGCGGCCGATGAGCTTCACGCTCGAACTTCCCGCGCCGGTCCGCAGCCAGCAGGCCAAGGCGTCCAACCCCGACGTGTCGGTCTGGGTTTCGGCGAACGCCGGCTCCGGGAAGACGCACGTGCTGGCGCAGCGCGTATTGCGCCTACTGCTCGCCGGCGTCGCGCCCGCCAAGATCCTCTGTCTCACCTTCACGAAGGCCGCCGCTGCCAATATGGCAGAGAAAATTTTCGCAGCGCTTTCGCGATGGACCGAACTTGACGACGCGGCGCTGCGGCAAGCGATCCTTGACATCGGCGCGGGGGCGCCCTCCTCCGAGGCGCTCGTCTTCGCACGCCGTCTCTTCGCCCGCACCGTGGAGACCCCGGGCGGTCTGAAGGTGCATACCATTCACGGCTTTTGCGAACGGCTGCTGCACCTTTTTCCGTTCGAGGCCAACGTCCCGGCGCGTTTCGAAGTGATGGACGAAATCGGCGAAGAAGAATTGTTGAGCCAAGCGCGCCGCCAAGCGCTTTCCGAAGCGCGCCGCGACCACGGCGATCTTGGCGGCGCATTGCAGCGGCTTTGTGCGGATACGTCGCTCGAAGAGTTTGACGCGCTGATCGCCGCGGCGACACGGCATCGCGCCCTGCTGCGGCACTATGACTGCAAGGCGGCCGCCGCCGATCTCGGCCGTGCGCTGGATCTTGCGCCGGGCACGACACGGGCGGCGGTGGAAATCGAGATGATCGAGGGCGGTATTCCTCCGCGCCGCTGGCATGAATTCGCGGAGTTTCTCGACCAAGGCGCGAAAACCGACCAAAACAACGCGGCGCTGCTGCGGACGGCTTCGGCCGCCTACGATCCTTCGCGCGGCGCGGCGGCGATGACGGAGGAAGCGCGCGAGGCATGCCTGTCGGCCTATCTCGATCTCTTCTTCATAGGAGACGGCGCGGGAGACAAGCGCAAGAGCCTCGCGACGAAGCGGCTGAGCGACGCGCGTCCCGATCCCGTCGACGAGCTCTACCAGGAGCAGGCACGGCTCGCGCCTCTGCGCGAACGCCGCAAGGCCGCCGAATGTCTGCAAAATTCGCTGGCGCTGATGCGCGTCGTCGCCGAGGTCTTCGATCGCTATGAACGACTGAAAGGCGCGCGCGGCCTGCTCGACTTCGACGATTTGATCGAGGACACGCTCGCTCTGCTCGATCGCTCCGATGCCGGCTGGGTGCTTTTCAAGCTCGATTCCGGCATCGACCATATTCTCGTCGACGAAGCGCAGGACACAAGTCATTCGCAATGGAAGATCCTCGAGGCATTGGCCGCCGAGTTCTTCGCCGGAGCGGGAAGCCGCGCCTACCCGCGCACGTTCTTCGCGGTCGGCGACGAGAAACAGTCGATCTTTTCGTTCCAGGGCGCGGCGCCGCACATGTTTCACGAAATGCGCATGTCGTTCGATCGTTCGAGCGGCGGCGGCTTCGAACACGTGCTGCTGAAACATTCATTCCGCTCCGTGCCGGCCGTGCTGGCGACGATCGATCGGGTCTTCGCCGCGCCCGAGCATCAGAGAGGCCTTGTCAGCGAAGACATCTGGATGGGGCATGAGGCTCTGAAGCACGATCTGCCCGGGCTCATAGAATTCTGGCCGCCGGTTTCCCGGGACGACCACCCGGAGCCCCGCGACTGGCGCTTGCCGGTCGATTTCTTGGACGAAGGCGATCCGGCGGCGATCCTCGCCGACCGTGTCTCCCGCAAGATCGCCGCGCTCATCGCACCCGGCTCCGGCGAAGTCGTGCATGAGAATGGTGCGCGGCGTCCCGTCCGGGCCGGCGACGTTCTGATCCTCGTGCGAACACGCAACGCTTTTTTCGAGGCCGTGATCCGCGCCCTGAAACGGCACAACGTGCCGGTCGCCGGCGCCGACCGGCTCGAACTTCTCGACCACATCGCGGTCATGGACCTGATCGCCGCGGGGCGCACCGCGCTTCTGCCGCAGGACGACCTCACCCTCGCCGCCTTGCTGAAATCGCCGCTCATCAGGCTCGATGACGACGATCTTCTCAAGATCGCCCCGGACCGCGGCGGCGCGCTCTTCGACGCGCTCGCCGCCTCGCCCAACGAGCGGCATGAGGCGGCGTATGCGGCGATCCGGCGTTGGCGCACCCGTGCCGCGCTCTCGCCGTTCGATTTCTATGCGCGGCTGCTCGGCGAAGACGGTGGCCGGCGCGCGTTGCAGGCGCGGCTCGGGCCCGAAGCATGCGACGTCATCGACGAATTTCTGCGCCTTGCGCTGCGCGCCGAGAAAGAGGGAAGCTTTTCGCTCGCCGGTTTTCTCGCCGGCCTCGAAGGTATCGATCTCTCGATCAAGCGCGACATGGAGACGGGAAGCGATTGCGTGCGCGTCATGACGATTCACGCCGCCAAGGGTCTCGAAGCGAAGATCGTCTTTCTACCCGACACCTGCGGCGTGCCAAGCGGCCGACACGACAATAAGATCCACGTTTTGGAATCGGAAGGCGCGCCGGTGCTCGCCTGGTCGCTCCGCAAAGACGGCGATCCGCAAGTCGTGGCGACCGCCCGGCAGAAAGCGCGCGCCGAAGCGGAAGACGAACACCGCCGCCTGCTCTATGTCGCGCTGACGCGCGCCGAAGAGCGGCTCTACATCGGCGGATATCGTGGAAGCACCGAGCCCGGCGAACTTTCCTGGAACCAGATGATCGAAGCCTCGCTCGGCGAAGATTTCGTTGCGGTTCCGGCGTTTTGGAACGAAGGCGAGACGATCCGGCGATGGCACGCGCCGGGCAACCTTGCCGCTGCGGTCGCCGCCGGGCGCCAACGTCCGGAAGAGCACATCGATCTGCCGGCGTTTCTGACCCGGCCGGCGCCGCCCGAAACCACGCCGCTCCCGCCGCTGAAACCTTCGAGCGGGCTCGCCGCGGCGGACGCGATCGAACCGCAAAGCGCCGATCTTCCGCCCGGCGCCGCGCTGCAGCGCGGGCGGCTGATGCATGTGTTGTTGCAACATCTGCCGGATGTCGCGCCGGAGGCGCGGCGCGCCACGGCGCAAGCCTTTCTCGCGGTGCGTGCCGACAACCTTGATTCAAGCGCTCGCGACGCGCTCATCGCCGAGGCGCTCGCCGTGCTGGAGATGCCGGTGCTCGCCGATCTCTTCGGCCCGCTCGCCCGCGCCGAAGTCGCCGTTGCCGGACGCATCGCCGGTCCGGACGGCGCCCGCGAGGTGAGCGGCCAGGTTGACCGTATCGTTGAAACCGACCACGAAGTGATCGTCGCCGATTACAAGACCGGGGCGCCGTGCAGCGCGGCGGCGACGCCGCAAGTCTATCTCGCCCAAATGGCGCTCTACCGCGCCGTGCTCGCCCCGCTCTGGCCCGGCAAGCGGCTGCGCATGCTGCTCATTTGGACAGCGGGGCCGGAAGTTGTGGATCTTGGCGATGCGCTGCTCGATGCGGCGTTGGCTAATTTCTCCGACCGAGATTGATGCCGCCCCGGTCTGCGTTCGAATTTCAGCAAAGGGGCGAGTGGTCACTCGGCGTCGCCGGCCGGATGCCGAGACGTGCCGACCCGCCACGTCATCAAAGCGCAACACGTTCTCAGTAGTGCTTTCGTGGGTGTTTTGCGCGCCGTCGTGGCCTCTCTTACGGGCTCCGCGGACGATTCGACAATGGGCAAAGGAAATCCGGCATGGACGATATCGTGAAGCCCAGTCCGTCCGCACCCGCCGGAGCCAAAACGGTGCAGGAGCATATCGACGAACTGCCCGTCTGGTCCGACGGGACCGCGCTGAAATCGGCGCCGATGACCGGCATGCAGTGGCGTATCTGGTCGCTCGCCGCTGCGGGGAAGTTCTTCGAAGGCTTCGTCGTCTTCATGACCGGCGTGGCGCTGCCGCTCGTCGTCCATGAATTTCACATCGCTCCCGCCGAGAAAGGCATCGTCAGCGCGGCTAGCCTCGCCGGTATCTTGGTCGGCGCCCAGCTGCTCGGCGGTCTGTCGGATTATTTCGGCCGTAAGCGGATGTTCATCGCGGAGATGATCATCTTCGTGGCGTTCCTGGCGCTGCTGATCCTCTGTTCTAATTTCCTGTCGCTGGCCATCTGCCTGTTCGGCCTCGGCCTGGCGCTCGGCTGCGACTATCCCACCGCGCATATGATCATCTCGGAGAACATCCCGAGCGCCAATCGTGGCCGGCTCGTTCTCGGTGCTTTCGGTTTCCAAGCGCTGGGTGCGCTCGCCGGTACCGGCGTCGGTGCTCTCGTTCTGATACTTGATCCGCATCTTTCGGCCTGGCGCTGGATGTATGCGACAGCTCTCATCCCGGCGCTCGCCGTCACGATCGGCCGTTTCTTCGTGGTCGAAAGCGCCAATTGGCTTGCGGTGCGCGGCGCGCACGAGGAAGCCGAGCAAGCGATCACCAAGCTCCTGTTCCGCAGGCCCCGCTATCCGTCGAGCATCAAGCTGGCGCGGGGCGGTGAAAATGTCGCCGAGGAGGCCCGCGGCAAACCGTCGTTCGCAGCGCTGTTCAACCATCGCAATCTCCGCGCCACGATCTTTGCTTCGGTTCCCTGGTTCATTCAGGATCTCGGTACCTATGGCATCGGCATTTTCACCCCCGTTATCCTGGCCGCCGCAATCGGTGGCGGCGCCGACCACATCCGCAGCCTGAGCGACGTGATCTCGGACGACATCCTGGCTGCCAAGGGCGCCGCGCTGATCGACGTCCTGCTCATCGTCGGCATTGGTTGCGCGGTCGTGCTCGCCGACAAGTTGGGCCGAATCAAACTGCAGATCGTCGGCTTTATCGGCTGCGCCGTCGGCCTGCTGCTCGCCTCCTTCTCGGTCGATGCCAGCGGCGGGGCCAAGATCGCCTTCATCTTCGCGGGCTTCATGCTGTTCGATTTCATGACCAATCTCGGTCCGAACGCGCAGACGTATCTGCTAGCCGGCGAGGTGTTCCCGACCGAGGTGCGCGGCATGGGTGCGGGCTTTGCCGCGGCTTTTGCCAAGATCGGCGCGGTGGCGACCGCGTTCCTCTTTCCGATCCTGCTCGCCGGCATCGGTACGCGCGCGCTGCTCTACGGTTTGGTCGTCACTTCAATCCTCGGTGCAGTCGTCACCTGGCTATTTCGGATTGAGACGACCGGCGTGAACCTGGACCGGATCGGACAATAGAACATCGGACCAAAAGTCGGGGAGCCGGTTTGGGATAACGCGGTCATCAAACAAATGCCGGGTGCGGCAAGCCGGGGCAAAGCGTAGCGAACGGAAAGGTGTTGGCGTGAATAGGTTTCAGACTCGTCGCTGGCGGCTCCGCCTGCATCTACTTGGCGCTGCGGTGTTCTTCCTCGGCCTCCTTGCGGCTCTACCGCCACCGGCGCGGGCCGCAGGCGTCGAGCTCGACGAGACCGGCTCAACTTTGCTGTACCCGCTGTTCGAGCGCTGGATCGCGGATTACGCCCACATCGCGCCGGGCGTCTCTCTGAGCGCCGCGGCCACGGGCTCGGGCACTGGCATTGCGGCAGCGATTTCCGGCAGCGCACGGATAGGCGCGTCGGATGCCTATATGTCCGATGAACAGGCCGAGCAGAACCGCAAGATCGTCACCATTCCGGTCGCCATCTCGGCGCAGACGGTGAATTACAACATCCCTGGACTGAACGGCGCCGAGCTGAAGCTCGATGGACCAACGCTCGCCGGCATCTATACCGGCCAGATCACCGAATGGGACGCAAAACCAATCGCAGCCATGAATCCGGGCGTCTCGCTCCCACATAAGCCGATCGTTCCAATCCGCCGCGCCGATGCGTCGGGCGACACGTTCATCTTCACCCAGTTTCTCGATTTCTCCATGCAGAGCTGGGAAGACAATATTGGCTACGGGATCAGCGTTGGCTGGCCTGCGGTTCCCGGCGAACGCACCGCGACAGGCAACGAGGGAATGGTCAAGACGCTTGCCGCGACACCTTATTCAGTCGCCTATATCGGCGTGAGCTTCCGCGCCGCGATCGCCAGGGACGGGCTCGGCACGGCGATGCTTAAAAACCAGAGCGGGAAATTTCTATTGCCGACAGCCGAGACCATCAGCGCCGGCGCCTCGGTGCTCGATCCGCGCACGCCGCCCGACGAAAGGTTGAGTCTCGTCTTCGCGCCGGGTGACAATTCCTACCCATTGATCAATTACGAATACGTGGTGGTCTCGACCGCCCAGCCCGATCCGGGAACCGCGGCAGTCCTTCGCCACTTTCTGCTTTGGACGATTTCGACGGAAGGCGGCAACGCAACAAAATATCTCGACACGGTCGGCTTTATCGGCCTGCCGGATTTTATTCGCGCCCTAAGCGAGAACCAGATCGACTTGATCAGATAGGGCGAATAGGAAGAAACCCCGCCCGTTGCCGGCGCACAGTGTCGGCTTGACGCGCCCCGCCGCGCTTCCTACCTTGGAAGGCGAAGCCCAAGGGGAATCATCCTTTTGGGCGGATCTGAGAGGCGCCTATGGCCACCGTGAAAGTCACCGACGCCACGTTCAAGTCCGAAATCGAGAGCGCGAAAGTGCCGGTGGTCGTGGATTTCTGGGCGGAATGGTGCGGCCCTTGCAAGATGATCGGCCCGTCGCTCGAGGAAATCGCCGAGGAAATGAAGGGGCAAGTGACGATCGCCAAGCTCAATGTCGACGAGAATCCGGGGGTCGCCGGGGCCTTCGGCATCCGCAGCATCCCGACGCTGCTGCTCTTCAAGGACGGCAAGATGGCCTCCTCGAAAGTCGGCGCCGCGCCGAAGGGCGAATTGAAGAAATGGATCGCCGCCGCGATCTGACGCCGCGTGCGCATCCGGCTTGGCAAAGGACCTCGCAAGAGGTCCTTTTTGCGTTATCGGAATGCGCATGAGCTACGCCGTCAAGGAAATCTACCGCACCCTTCAAGGGGAAGGCGCGCAGGCCGGCCGCGCCGCCGTGTTCTGCCGGTTTGCCGGCTGCAATCTCTGGTCGGGCCGCGAGGCGGATCGCGCCGAGGCGCAATGTTCGTTCTGCGACACGGATTTCGTCGATACCGACGGGCCGGGCGGCGGACGTTTCGACGACGCGCAAGCGCTCAGCGCGGCGATCGTGCGCGCCTGGAATGGACCGCGCCAGCGGGCGTTTGTGGTCTTCACCGGCGGCGAGCCGCTGCTGCAGCTCGACGCGGCGCTGCTCGCCGCGATGCATGGGCGCGGCTTTTGCTGCGCGGTCGAGACCAACGGCACGCTGCCGCCTCCCGATGGCCTCGACTGGATCTGCGTCAGCCCGAAGGCCGGCGCGCCCTTCGTTCTGCGTGCCGGCAACGAATTGAAACTCGTATTCCCGCAGCAAGGGATCGATCCGCAGGAACTCGAAACGCTTGCCTTCGAGCATTTCTTCCTGCAACCGATGGACGGGCCGCAGCGCGACGCCAATACCCAGGCCGCGGCGGCCTATTGCCTCAAACATCCGCGCTGGCGGCTCAGTCTGCAGACGCATAAGTTCATCGGCTTGCCCTAAGAGATGCCATGAAGATCACCCAGGCCTTTTGCTTCGAAGCCGCGCATTTTCTACCGAACGTCGCCCCGACGCATCGCTGCCGCGCACTGCACGGCCATTCCTATCGCGTCGAACTGAAGCTCGAAGGCCCGGTCGATCCCGAGACCGGTTTCGTCGTCGATTTTTTCGCCATCGAGAAAGCCGTCGAGCCGCTGCGCGCGATGCTCGACCATCATTGCCTGAACGAGATCGAGGGGCTGGAGAATCCGACGGCCGAGAACATCGCAACGTGGCTTTACGCGCGCATCAAGAAGACGCTGCCGCAGCTCGCGGCGGTGACGGTGTATGAGACAAAAGATTGTTGCGCGGAATATGAGGGGGAGTGAAGGCTTGGATCCGGGTGGGAGAGGGTTTCAGGCAATCGTATCGACCACGCCGCCATCGACGCGCAGCGCCGCGCCGGTGGTCGCCGAGGCTTGCTTTGAAGCAACATAGACCACCATGTTGGCGACTTCCTCGACGCTCGCGGCGCGCTGAAGGATCGAACTCGGCCGATGTTGCTTGACGAAGGCTTTGGCTTTCTCTTCGGGGGAGCCTCCGCCCTCGCCGTCCTTCAGCATGTCGATGACGCCTTCCGAAAGCGTCGGGCCGGGCAGCACCGCGTTGACGGTGACGCCGGTGCCCGCGGCACGCTTGGCAAGTCCGCGCGCGATCGCCAGTTGCGCCGTCTTGGTGAATCCGTAGTGGATCATCTCGACGGGAATATTCAGCCCCGATTCGGAGGAAATGAAAATGATCCTTCCCCAATTGCGCTCGATCATCGCCGGCAGATAGGCGCGGGAAAGCCGCACCCCCGACATCACGTTCGTCTCGAAGAAACGCGTCCAGTCGCGGTCGGGAATTTCGAAGAAATCCTGCGGGCCGAAGATCCCGACGTTGTTGACGAGAATATCCGGAGAGGGCACCGCCTTGACCAGCGTGTCGCTGCCCGCGGCGGTGGCGAGATCGGCCGCAACGCCGGCGATCCGCCCCTTGGGGCCGGCTTTATTCAAGGCGGCGACGGCTTTCTCGACGGCTTCTTGCGTGCGGCCATTGATCGCCACGTCGGCGCCGGATTGGGCCAGGCCCTTGGCGATCGCAAACCCTATGCCGCGCGTCGAGCCGGTGATGACGGCGCTCTTTCCAGAAAGATCGATCAGCATATCCGTTCCCTCGCGGCAGCGGTCCTTGCCGAAACATTGGGTCGAAGGCCGCGGAAATCGAGGCCGGCTGCCAAACGTCGCGCTGCGCCCCAAGGCGGCAGCGCGACTGTCGCTTTGGGCTTGCTTACTATAGAATTGCGCGGCGGGGCTCATGCTTCGAGACGCGGCCGTTCCAGGCCGCTTCGCAGCATGAGGGGGATACGAATCCCTTCGCAGCGTGCGAGGAACTTCCTCCTGAGCGTGCAGGGGAGTCCCTCCTCCCGAGGAGCGCGGGCAGCGCGCGTCTCGAAGGATGAGACAAGGTTGCCCCGAAGTGCTGATAGCGAAGCGGTGTGAGGAACGCGCAGGACGATGATAGACGACATCGCCGAACAACCGCCCATGCAAGGGCTGGCGAGCCTGCCGGTCTTCTTCGATCTTGCCGGCCGGCGCACGCTCGTTGCCGGCGGTTCGCCGGCCGCCGCCTGGAAAGCAGAACTATTGCAGGCAACCGGGGCGCGCGTCGACGTCGTCGGCCCGTCGCCTTCGGCCGAGATGCGGGCGCTTGCGGCGCGCGCGCCGGCCCTCACGCTGATCGAGCGCGAGTGGATCGAAACGGACTTCGATGGGGCGGCGATTGCAATCGGTGACTTTACGGGCACCGACAAAGCGGCGGCGTTTCAAGCCGCGGCGCGCCACGCCCGCGTGCCGGTCAACATCGTCGACAAGCCCGACTTCAGCGATTTCCAGTTCGGCACGATCCTCGACCGCTCGCCGCTGGTCATCGCGATTTCGACCAAAGGCGCGGCGCCCGTTTTCGCGCTTGCCTTGCGCGGCCGTTTCGAAGGGCTGTTGCCGCAGACCATCAAGCTTTGGGCCGAAGCGGCGCAAACTTGGCGGCCGCGCCTGAAGGCCGCGGATCTCGCCCCGGCGCTGCGCCGGCGCTTCTGGGAGATTTTCGTCGCGCGCGCGTTCGGCACGCGGGCGCCGCAGCCGAAGGATTATTACGAGATCTTCGCGCGTGCCACGACGGAACTGGCCGGCGCCGCCAAAGGCAGCGTCGCTTTGGTCGGCGCGGGACCCGGCGATCCCGAACTCATCACGCTGAAGGGATTGCGCGTGCTGCAGGCGGCCGACGTGATTTTGTTCGACGATCTTGTCGCCCCGGCGATCGTCGAGATGGCGCGCCGCGAGGCGGTGAAGATCCCCGTCGGCAAGCGCGGCTATCAGCCGTCCTGCTGTCAGGACGACATCATCGCGCAGCTCGTTGAACTCGCCAAAGAGGGCAAGCGCGTCGTGCGGCTGAAAGGCGGCGATCCGTCGATCTTCGGCCGCGCCAACGAGGAAATCGCCGCGCTCGAAACGGCCGGCGTCGAGGTTACGATCGTGCCCGGCGTCACCGCCGCGCTGGGCGCCGCCGCTTCGCTCAAATTGTCGCTCACCGAGCGCGACCGCGCCCGGCGGCTGCAATTCGTCACCGCGCATGCGCAGGACGGACGCCTGCCGGCCGACCTCGATTGGGGCGCGCTCTGCGACCCCGCCGCCGCCACTGCCGTCTATATGGGCGTGCACACGTTGCCGGATCTGCTGCAGCGTCTGCTCGAGCACGGGATCGATCCGCAAACCCCGGCCCTGCTCGTCGAAAGCGCCACCTGGCCGCAGGAGCGGCGCATTGACGGCACGGTCGCAAACCTCGCCGCGCTCGTGGCTGCGGCGAAGCCGAGCGGTCCGTGCCTCGTGCTGATCGGGCGGATATTCGGCGGTACATCGGCGCGCGCGCTTGCCGAAGCGACGGCGGGCGCCTAGAGGGCGCCCCAATCCGTCCGGCAGCATCAAGGGGCGGGCGCCGCAAACCCGGCAACGCAGAATCATCCCGCGACCGCGGGATTGAAATCGTCGCTCGTAGCCTTATCTCGATGCCCGGCGTCCCCGGCGGAGGAGGCTCGCGAAGCATGACGCGCGACGATGTCGTTGCCGTGCTGGGCCCGGTCGATGAATCGCTGCTCGCCGAAATCGTCGCGACCAACGCGACGCGCGAGGAGCTTACCCGAGCCTGGGCGTGGCTGAACAGCGACGACGCCTTGATCGGCGAACTGCGCCACCTGCCGGGCGGCAAGGTTGCGGAATTGATCGACCTTCTTGCGCCGCTCGAAGAGGACGAGCCTTAGGCGGCGAATCGTCAGGGCGGCCGACCGCGCCGCGCGGCAAACATGGCGCACCCAACAGGATTCGAACCTGTGACCTCTGCCTTCGGAGGGCAGCGCTCTATCCAGCTGAGCTATGGGTGCTTGGCGATGCGCGGCCAACTGCCTCGAAACATTGCAGCAGTTCATGACAGAAAGCACCGGCAGCCGGTTCTACCCGATCTGCCGGCGACGAGCAACGCGCGCCCGACTTGTGCCGGCGCACCCAACTTCGTTGTCCGCTCGTGACCTAATGGATCGTCTCGGTCTTGGATTCGCTTCTGAGCTTGGCGATCTCATCCTTGAGCTGCAGTTTACGCCGTTTCAATTCTGCCAATTTGGTTTCGTCGGCCCCGAGCCGTGCCCCTTCCTGGGCGATATCGCGGTCCAGAGCCGCGTGACGGCGTTCGAGTTCGGCGAGATGGCTTTCTAGCGGCATGCCGTGCTCCTTCTGAAGGCTCATCCACACAGGAAGTGTGACATAGGATTTTGGCCGGGCGAAGGGATTTGCGAGGGTTTCCGCGGTAAATTTTTTCGGCGCGGGGCGACGAGGCTTTGGCCAAGTAGGGCGCGGGTTCGGGCAGCGATGTCCGGCCGGAGGGGTACTTCGGATGCTTCACGTTAAGTTGTCTCCATTCGGATTCGGCGTCGTTCCACTTTTTGCCTTTTTCTTACGTTTCCGTGCCAGTACTGGGCGGTTCGGTGAGGGGTCGAATCTATGCCTTCTAGTAGGGATCGCGCGGCTCTGATGATCTCGGGGCTCGCCTTGTT
>JASHSW010000087.1 GCA_030038595.1 Methylovirgula sp. | reverse complement strand
AAGAGCGTGGTCTTGCCGGCGCCGTTCGGGCCAAGCAAGCCGATCGCCTCGCCGCGGTTTACGAGGAGGCTCACGTCGCGAACGACCTTGCGGCCTTTGAAACTCTTGCTCAGCGACTCGGCGATCAGCGATCCTTGCACCGCGCGGACGGTTTTGGGTTCGTGTACGTCGCCGCGGACAATCGCCCGCCTGGCGAGTGTCGTCGCCGCCTGCGACCGCGGGGGTTTGGCCTCTTCCTCACGCAAATTTTCGAGTCTTTCTTGCGTCCATTCCGAATCGCGCGCCGCTTCGCCTGCTTCGGCAAGAAGCCAGTCGGCGCTCTCCGGCGCGACCGTTTGCGCCTTGCGGCCAAAAAAAGCGCGCAGCCAATCGGCCCAGGCCACCCTGCCTTTGGCAGAAGCGAGACCGGAAGACTTGGCGCGCACGATGAAGTCGCCCTCGGTACTCGAGCTCATCGGACCTTGGTTTGCGTTTGATTGCCGGCCTCGTTGCCGGAATTTTTGGGGTTGCCGTTTTCGGTATCGCTGCCGGGGACGAACATGCTGCGCACATGACCGGTTACCACGGCCTGATGCGTATTTAAATCATAGACGATGTGGTCGCCCTTCGTCACGTTCGGACCCTGGATCAAACTGACGTTACCGTTGATATAGATCTTGCTGTCCTTCTTCTCATAAATCCCGAAATCGCCGGTGGCGATCTGGTCTCTCGAGATCAGCGTCACCGGTCCTGACGCTTCCATGCGGCGCATCTGGTTCGTGGACGACGGCGGCCCGGGGCGCGCGCCAGGCTGTTTCGGGTTGAGAAAGATTGTGAGCAACGGGGTCTTCAGCGTGGTATCGCCGCGGACGGCCACGACGTTGCCGCTATAGACCAGCTTTTGCTCTTTGTCGTAATAATCGAGTTTGGCGGCGCTGATGTTGATGCGCTGGTTATCCGGCGCCTTCGCATCGCCAGCAATGGAGCCGCCGAACCAGCAGGCGCTCCAGAAAACAATGAGGCAGATCGACAGAGACGTTCGCGAACGGCCGAAGCGACTCATTGGGCAGCCTCGGCGGAGTTCGCCTCGGAGTCCGCATCGCCCATGACGATCGACGATTGCACCTGGCCTACGAAGGAGATCTTGTGGCCGTTGTCGGTGATGTCCATGCGATCGGCGGAAATCGTGCTGCCGCTGCCCATGTTCACGAACACCGGGTCCTCGGTGACAAAAGCGCTGGAATTAAGATCGACCGTGGCGCTGCGAAGGTGCATGTCATAGCCGCTCACGGCATTCTTAATGCGGACGTTGGTGCGCAACCACACGATGTCCGCGCTACTGTCATAGATGCCCGTGTCGGCGGTGACCTTGGCGGTCGTCGCATCGTCCAATCCGATTTTGGCATTGACGCCGACGAGATTGATGACATGTGGGTCAAGGATGTTCTGTGTGCCGGAGATACCGGTCAATTCGAAAGGTTGGCCGTCAGAACGCATCCCTTCGGTCTTCGGACTTTTTAAGGTGACCATCGAACCTTTCAGACCGACGTCTGTAGCACCGAGATTGTGTGGCAGTCGTTTGAACGGATCGAATAAAATGACGATCCCGAGCGCCAGCACGGCAAAACTCGATCCGAAAATGATGCAGTGCCGGAGATAGCGCACAAAAACGGAATGCAGCCTGGCAACGCGAATGGCGCGGCGCGATTGCCTGACCGATAGATCGAGGCTGCCGCCCGGAGTGGTGCGAAGGCGTGCCAGATCAGCCATGTACAACTACCTCTTGCTCCGCCATCCTAGCGTATCCTTGTGCATCTTGGCAGCGCGGCGCGGCATTAAGTTCCGGACAGGCCGAATCGGCGCAAATCTCGACGATCTTTCGCTATTTCGCATTATTCGTGCGAAAAGATGTCGGAATCCGCCCAGCCCAAAAGATCGAGCTTGGCGCGGATCGGGAGAAAATCGAAACAGGCGTTGGCGAGCTCGACGCGGCCCTCGCGGGCCAGCATGGCGTCAAGCTTGCCGCGCAGCGCATGGAGGTGGAGAACGTCGGCCGCCGCATAAGCGAGTTGCGCCTCCGACAGCGTGCCGGAGCCCCAATCCGAACTTTGCTGCTGCTTCGACAGATCGATGCCGAGCAGTTCGCGCACGAGATCCTTAAGCCCGTGCCGGTCTGTATAGGTCCTGGCCAGTTTCGAGGCGATTTTGGTGCAATAAAGCGGCGTGGCCATGACGCCGAGGCTTTTATAGAGGATCGCAATGTCGAACCGCGCATAGTGGAAAAGCTTGGTCACCTTGCGGTCGGCGAGCAGCCGTTCGATGTTGGGGGCGTGTTTCTGCCCGGCGGCGATTTGCACGACCTCCGCCGACCCGTCGCCGCGCGAAACTTGCACCAGACAAAGCCGATCGCGATTGAGCACGAGCCCCAAGGTTTCCGTGTCGATCGCGACACTATCCCCCGCATCGAACCCGTCCGGCAGGTCGCCTTTGTGAAAGTTGATTGTCATTGCGGGCTGGGCGATCCTCGTTAGGGGTTGTTGGCCGGGTAGCACCGGGCGACTGGGTTCGCAAGTCGGCGCGAACGGGCGAGGCCACCGATCCCGCGTTAAAGCTTCTTCAGGATGAGCAACTTGCCTTCGCTCGCATCCTTCCGCCAGGTGCCGTCCGGCTGCAGATCGAGACGTGTGGTATAGCCGCGACGCGCGGTGAGCACGAGGCGGCCGGCGACAAGCCTCCAGCCGACCGGATCGAAGATCATGATGCCCTCGTCGCGGCAGCCGGGCGCCAGAGATGCTTTGTAGCCGCCCGGCGCCTTCGCCTGCATGTCGAGGATCAGGAGACAGTCGGCGTCCTTGCCGCCGGCACGCTCGAGCGCGTAGCGCGCGGCAACGTCGGCCGGCTTCATCGCCAGAGCGAGCGCCGAAGGTTTTGCCGGCATCTTTGCTGCGCCTGCTGGCGCGGACGTCCGGTGCTGCGTGGGCGTGGTTTGGACCACCTCGAACCCGGGTGCGCGGCGCCCGTCTTGCGGCCTGAACCCGGACACGGCGGGCGCCCGGACGGGAATAAGAGCCAAGGTCTCGCCTACCGGAAGAGCCATTGCCTGCCAGGGCAAAAAGGCAAGGATGCCGAGCCCAGCAACGCCGAGGCAGGCCGCCAATCCGTGCATCTTCATAGCATCCTCCCGTACGGCGGACGCCTCGGGGTAGGCCTCTCCTTCTTACGCGATTCGAGGCCCGGCCGTCTTGCGATCTCCTCTATCAACGGCCGTGCCGGTTAAATCTCGTTAAACATCGGCGCTTTCATGCCAGTGGCGCAGCGCCAGGTGCGAAACGGCCGACAGGCTGAAATAAATCGCGATGCCGGTCAGCGAGATCAGCACCAAGGCGGCGAACATGCGAGGAATATCGAGCCTATAGCCCGCCTCGACGATCCGGAATGCGAGCCCGGTCTCCTGCCCCGAAGCGCCGGCGGCAAGTTCGGCGACGATGGCACCGATCAAAGCGAGGCCGCCACCGATCCTCAGCCCCGCGAAAAAAGAGGGGAGCGCCGCCGGAAGCTTAAGCATGATCAGGCTCTGCCAGCGCGAAGCGCCATAAAGAGCGAAGAGATCCAGGAGATTGCGGTCGGCTGAGGCAAGCCCCAGAGAGCAATTGGCGAGGATCGGAAAAAACGCCACCAGGAACGCGCAAGCGAGCACCGCCTGCCCGGCAGAAAGATAGATCAGCAGCAAAGGCGCAATGGCGATGATCGGCGTGACCTGCAGGATCACGGCGAACGGCAGCAGCGCCCGCTCCAGCCATTTCCATTGCGAAAAGAGAATTGCCAGCAAAGATCCGCCGACGACCGCCAGCGCCAATGCGGCAAGTGTTGTCTGCAGAGTCACCCATAGCGAGGCAAGGAGGGTGGCGCGGTCGGCAACGAGCGTCATCGCGACGAGGCTCGGCGCCGGCAACACAAACGGCGGAATACGCGCGAGCCTGACTACGGCCTCCCAGGCAAGCAGGAAGGCCACGAACGCCGCCGCGGGCGGCCCATAGCGAGCCGAAAGGCGCCCGATCATGGCCGATCCTCCGCCGCGACGCGCGCCAAGGCTCGCATCGCGCTGGCGCAGCGGTCGAGAAAGGCGGCGCTGGTGCGCAAATTTGCGTCGCGCGGCAAGGGCGGATCGATGACGATCTCCTCGGTGATCCGTCCCGGCCGCGCCGCCATGATTGCGATGCGGCTTGCGAGATAGACGCTTTCGTAGACCGAGTGGGTCACGAAGACGATGGTCGTCGCAAGCTCCTTCTTCAGCCGCAGCAGATCGTCGTTGAGCCGGAAGCGGTTGATCTCGTCGATCGCTGCAAACGGTTCATCCATCAGAAGCAGGCTCGGGCGCGGCGCCAGCGCCCGGGCAATGGAGACGCGCATGCGCATGCCGCCGGAAAGCTCGTGCGGATAGGCGCGCGCAAAATCGGCGAGCCCGACGAGCGCCATGAGGTCGGCACAGCGCCGCCGCGCCTCGGCAGCCGGTACTTTTTGCAGCCGCAACGGCAGTAGGACATTGTCGGCGACCGTTGCCCAAGGCATGAGCGTCGGCTCCTGGAACACAAATCCGACTTCGCCCGGCTTCCGCGCCGGCACAGTGACCGTTCCCGCGGACGGCGCCTCGAGTCCGGCGATGAGACGCAGCGCGGTCGACTTTCCGCAGCCCGAAGGCCC
>JASHSW010000009.1 GCA_030038595.1 Methylovirgula sp. | reverse complement strand
TCCGACGCCCGTGTCTCGAAGATCGGGCACGTGTCGAGCCTCAATCTCGTCCGCGACCCACTGTCGCCGTCGGAGGTTTTTGCAAAACGCCTATTCGATATCGTCCTCGCCATCGGCGCGCTAATTCTGCTCGCGCCGCTGCTTCTCATCGTTGCCCTGGCGATTAAGCTCGACAGCCCAGGACCGATCTTCTTTGCTCAACGTCGTTACGGCTTCAACCAGCAGCCGTTCCGGATGTTCAAATTCCGCTCGATGCATACGCTCGAAGACGATGCGAACCTTACGCTGGTCGTCCAGAACGACAGCCGGGTAACGCGGGTGGGAAGTTTCATCCGGCGTTACAACATCGACGAATTGCCGCAGCTCCTCAACGTTCTGCGCGGGGAGATGTCGCTCGTTGGGCCGCGGCCGCACGCGCTGTGCATCGACCAAAAATTCGCCGAGCGAATCGCACTCTACGCGCGGCGACACAACGTGAAGCCGGGCATCACCGGGTGGGCGCAGGTCAACGGATTGCGCGGCGGCATGCGCGATGACGTCATGCGGGCGCGGGTCGAGCACGATCTCTACTACATCGATCACTGGTCGATGTGGTTCGACGTCGAGATCCTGTGGCTGACGGCCACTTCCGGGCAGGCTTATAAGAACGCCTTATAAGAGCGCCTCGGCCGCTCTTTGGTAGTCCTTGACGTCGAAAAAGCGCATCGATCTCCACTTCTCCTGCTCGTAGCGCAACTCGAAGGCGGAGGCCGCGAGATAGACCGGCGCGCCTTCGAGATCGACCGCCATGCCGCTTGCATGCGCAGCGGCAAATTTTTCGAATTCGGCGGCGCTCGTCGCCTCGATCCAGCGGGCAACCTCGAAACGCGAATTCTCGAAACCGACCTCCAACCCGTATTCGGCGGCGAGCCGCTCGGCGAGTACGTCGAGCTGAAGGGCGCCGACCACGCCGACGATGGCATTTGAGCCGTCGTTCGGCAGGAACACCTGCACGATGCCTTCTTCCGCCATCTGCTCCAGAGCCTCGCGCAATTTCTTGGCGCGCATCGCGTCGGAGATCCTCACACGGCGCAGAATCTCCGGCGCGAAGCTCGGTACGCCCCGGAAGGCGAGCTCCTCACCTTCGGTGAGCGTATCGCCGATTCGCAGTGTGCCGTGATTGGGAATGCCGACGACATCGCCGGCATAGGCTTCCTCAGCGAGTTGCCGATCCTGGGCGAAGAAGAACTGCGGCGCGTTGAGCGTCAACATCTTGCCGCCCCGCACGAGTTTCACCTTCATGCCGCGCGTGAGCTTGCCCGAGCAGACGCGCAGGAAGGCGATGCGGTCGCGGTGGTTGGGATCCATGTTCGCCTGGATCTTGAAGACGAAACCGGTCATCTTCGGCTCGTGCGGATCGACGCAACGATTGCTCGCCGCAAGCCGCCGCGGCGGCGGCGCGAACTCGGCCAGCGCGTCGAGGAGAGCGCAGACGCCAAAATTGCGCAAGGCACTGCCGAAAAAAACCGGCGTCAGATGACCTTCGAGAAAGCTTTGCCGATCGAAAGGTTTCGACGCGCCGCGCGCAAGCTCGATCTGATCGCCTGCCGCCGCAAAAACCGCTGCCGGCAGCAGTTTCTCGACGTAAGCATCGGCTGGTCCCGCAACCGCAACCGGCGTCGCCTCGGAGTCGAGCCGACGGACGAGGTTGCGGCCGAGATCGTACGTGCCAGCGAAATCGCGGCCGCTGCCGAGCGGCCAGGTCAGCGGGGCCGCGTCGAGCGCCAGCGTCTTTTCGATTTCGTCCAGGAGATCGAACGGATCGCGGCTCTCCCGATCGAGCTTGTTGATGAACGTCAGGATCGGGATGTCGCGCAACCGGCAGATCTCGAACAATTTGCGGGTGCGCGCCTCGATGCCTTTGGCGGCGTCGATCACCATCACCGCGGAGTCGACCGCGCTTAGGGTACGATACGTGTCCTCGGAGAAATCCTCGTGGCCCGGCGTATCGAGGAGATTGTAGACGTAGCCGCCGCGTTCGAACGTCATCACGGAGGTTACCACCGAGATGCCGCGCTCGCGCTCGATGCCCATCCAGTCGGATCGCGTCCGGCGGCGATTGGCTTTGGCGCGAACTTCGCCGGCCAGCGCGATCGCGCCGCCGAAAAGCAGCAGCTTTTCGGTGAGCGTCGTCTTGCCCGCATCGGGATGGGAAATGATGGCAAAGGTCCGCCGCCGCGCGACGGGATCGGTGATGGTCATTGGCCCTTAGTCGAAAGAGATTGGGAAGTGGCGTCGGTTGGCATCGATGTCAATTGCCAGCCTCTCAAGTGAGACGGCGCAGATGCCGAAAGACGATCTTCCGCGATACGATCCCGGTGATGAACCCCATGGCGCAGGCGATCAGCGCGATGGCTCCGTATCCTTTCGCGCTCAGCGCGAAACTGCCGAACATCGCCTGCATCTCCTCGCCGCCCGCCGTGGCGTGCAGCAAGAAAGAGAGCGAGCCGGCCACGAGGAAGACCAGAATCGCCGCGCCGCCCCCAATGATGCCGCCGCGCAGACCGAGGCGGAAGAAATGGCTCTGGAACTGACGCGAAATATACCCGTCCGCCGCCCCGACGAGATGAAGAACCTCGATGATCTCGCGGTTGCCTGCCATCGCGCCGCGCGTCGCAAAGCCGACCGCCAGCACCATCGCGATCATCACCAGGACGAAAATCACGGTCGCGATGGCAACCACCGTTCCCGCCATGATCGAAAGCCGTTCAAGCCAGAGGCTGTGGTCGTCGATCACGGCGTTCGGCACTTTGTCGATCACTGCCTTACGCAACGCATCGATATCGGGCCGCGCGTCGCGCTTGAGCTTGACGACGATCAAGCGCGGCACCGGCAGTTCGGAAAGATCGAGTCCGCTTCCCAGCCAAGGCCGCAGCATTTGTTCGGATTGCTCTTTGGTGTAGGCGTACACGTCGGCAATGCCTTGGACGCCGTGCGCCGCCACCACGGCGTTCGCGACATCGGCTTCAAGATCGCGGCCGGCAGTCGGCATCACCTGAATGGTCATCTCGCGCGACACCGCGCCGCGCCAGCCCTGCGCCGCATCGCCGATCAGCATCGCCGTTCCTGCCGTCAGCGAAGCCAGAAACGTCATGATCGCGATGACCGTGACAAGCGCGCGCCCGGAAATCGAAGCGGCCGGCACCAGCGGCTGCTCGTCGCGCAAATCGAGTTCCTCCTCGTCCTCGATGGGTTCGAAATTTTTGTCCCGCTCCGATTGGACAAGCATCAGGATCTCACTCGTAGATGTGCAGCCGATTGTCGCCCAGCACGAGACGTCGCGCCGACTCGAACTGATCCATCAAAGCGAGATCGTGCGTTGCGATGACCACCGCGGTGCCGGACTTATGCAGTTCGGCGAAGAGCCGCAGCAGCCGCCGCGCCAGGGTGGGATCGACATTGCCGGTCGGCTCGTCGGCGAGGAGAAGCTCGGGCCGCACGATGAGAGCGCGGGCGATCGAGGCGCGTTGCTTCTCACCGCCGGAAAGAACCGGCGGCAGCACGTGCATATGATCGCCCAGCCCCACCCAACGCAAAAGCTCGACCACCTCGGCGCGGTAGGAGAATTCGGCGCGGCCCTGCACGCGAAGCGGTAGCGCGACATTCTCGTAGGTCGTCAGATGGTCGAGCAGACGGAAATCCTGGAAGACCACGCCGATCCGGCGGCGCAGGTCGGTGATCATGTCTTTGCTGAGATGCGCCGCGTCGGCATCGAAGAGGGTGATCAGGCCCCGGGTCGGCTTGAGCGACAGGAGAATCAGCCGCAACAGCGTGGTTTTGCCGGCTCCCGAAGGCCCGGTCAGGAATTGGAAGGAGTGCGGCTCGATTTCGAAGCTGATATCGCGAAGGATCTCGGCTCCCATTCCGTAGCGCAGACCGACATTTTCGAATCGGACCAAATGAACCTCGCCTCTCGCTCCGCGCCCGTTCGGCGTGCCTGCGGATGGAGCTTGCCTTCTTTCTCGAATCACGTCTTTAACTGCGCCTTAACCATAGCAGCCGAGCATGGCGCGCGACCATCGCGGGAATGGCTCGTCCCATCTTTTTGAGGAGCAGGCCCGGCATGCAGATCGATTGCCCCGGCTGCGCCAGATCCTACCACATTGTTAAGGCCGCGCTGGGCCCCAAGGGGCGGCGCGTCGCCTGTCCACGCTGTGACACGATCTGGTTCGTTGCGGCGGAAGAAACGAACGGCCAGCTCGCCTCGCCGATCCGCACGCCGCTCGAGATCCCCGCCAATGACGTAAGGCCGCGCAGGAAACAGGTCGACGCGCCGACCCCGATCTCCCGGCCGCGCTCGTCGCTTCTCAAGGATCTTTGCGCCGGCGCGGCGCTGCTCGTCTCCGGTATGGCGCTCATCGGACTTCGCGCCGACGTCGTACGGCTTTGGCCGCCGACCGGCACCGTCTATGCGGCAGTCGGCCTTCCCGTCAACCTACGCGGCCTCGAGCTCCGCGATCTCCACACAGTATCGACGCGCGACGGTTCCGAAGCCGTTCTCGGCATCGAGGGCGAGATCGCCAATGTCCGCTCCGGCACCACCGAGGTCCCGCCGATCGAGCTCTCGATCCGCGACACCAACGGCCATATCCTCTACAGCTGGACGGCAACGGCACAGAAGCGCCGGCTCGCGGCGGGCGAAACGATCGTGTTTCGGGCACAGCTTGCCGAGCCGCCGGCTGGCGGCCGCGATGTCTTGGCCCGGTTTGCGACGCCGCGACCCGAGACCTTCGCCGCACGCTAAGTCGGCGCCTTGCTTGAAAAAGCTTTGCATTTCCTGATTGTGCGCGAACGATCGGCGCCCATATAGGGCGCGTGGCGCGCAAGGATTGGAACATTGGCGGATTCGAAGGACGACAAAGCCCCGTTGCGCAAGCGGCTTTTCCGACGCAACGAGGAAAATGCACCGGCCGCCAAGCCAAGCTGGTGGAGCAGATTGAGCGGCGGGTTGTCGCGCTCTTCGCAAGCAATCGGATCGGGTCTCGCCGACATTCTCGCGAAGCGCAAACTCGATCGTTCGATGCTGCAGGACCTCGAGGACATGCTGGTCCGCGCCGATCTCGGCGTCGCCGCCGCAACACGGATTGCGGAGGAAGTCGGACGCGGACGTTATGAAAAGGGCGTCGGTGTCGAAGAGGTGAAGGCCGTTCTCGCCGCCGAGATCGAACGCGTGCTCGATCCGGTCGCCAGGCCACTCGAGATCGAAGCGCACCCTCTCGTCATTTTGGTCGTCGGCGTCAACGGATCGGGCAAGACCACGACGATCGGCAAGCTCGCCGCGAAATTCGCCCGCCAAGGCCGCCGCGTCGCGCTCGTCGCCGGCGATACGTTCCGCGCCGCGGCGATCGAGCAATTGCGGATCTGGGGCGGGCGCTGCGGCGCGACAGTCTTCGCGCGCGAGCAAGGCGGCGATGCAGCCGGCCTCGCTTACGACGCGCTGAAGGCGGCACGCGAGGGCGATACCGACATTCTCATTATGGACACCGCCGGCCGGCTGCAAAATCGCACCGAACTGATGGCCGAGCTTGAGAAGATCATTCGCGTCATGAAGAAGGTCGATCCGGCGGCGCCGCACGCCGTGCTCCTGGTGCTCGATGCGACCGTCGGCCAGAATGCGCTCGCCCAGGTCGAGCTTTTCGGCCGCACCGCCGGCGTGACCGGGCTCGTCATGACCAAACTCGATGGCACCGCGCGCGGCGGTATCCTGGTCGCTGTCGCCGAAAAATTCAAACTGCCGATCCATTTCATCGGCGTCGGCGAAAGCGCCGAGGACTTGGCACCGTTTTCGGCGCGCGATTTCGCGCGCGCCATCGTCGGCCTCGAGGAATGAGCGCTTGCGCCTTGCCTCGCCTTCGGGCAGGAAGTGCCGCGACGGGCCGCGACCAAGGACAGCGATGAAACCAGCGGATCATGACGGCGCGGCGCTGCCGATGCCTTGGCTGAAACTTACGCTCGAACTCGGGCCGCTCTTCCTCTTCTTCTTCGCCAACGCGCGGCCCAAACTCTTCGCGCCGTTCGCCGCGCGCGTACTTCCCGCCAGCCTGTTGGTGGGGCCGAATGCCGGCCTCTTTACGGCGACCGCAGTCCTGATTGCCGCCGTCCTGATCGCGCTCGGCATCTCGTATCTGCGCACCCGGCGCCTGCCGATCATGCCGCTGATCACCGCCGTGCTGGTGGTCATCTTCGGCGCACTGACGATCTATTTCCGGGATCCGCGTTTCATCAAGATGAAGCCGACGATTCTCTATTGCGCTTTTGCCATCGCCCTGCTGGGAGGGCTTATTTTCGATAAGCCGCTGCTGCCAATTATCCTCGATCGCGCGATGCCCTTGACCGAGCGCGGCTGGCGGATCCTTACGCTGCGCTGGGGGATCTTTTTCTTTGCCCTGGCAATCGCCAACGAGATCGTCTGGCGTACGCAATCGACGAACGTCTGGGTCGCCTTCAAATTCCCCGGCACGGTGATCCTCATCTTCGTGTTCACGATGACGCAGGTGCCGCTGATGCTGCGCCATGAGCTGAAGGAAGAAGGCGCGGAGTGAGTGGTCCCGGGTCATCGCCGGGCTTGCCCCGGCCATGACGCATGCGGGTTGAGCCGTCCTGCTTATCGGCTGAAAAACACCAAGGTCACCAGCGCGAACACCGGCACGAGGATCGCGCCGGACCAGGCGAGATATCCAAGCAGTCCCGGCATCGGCACGCCGGAGCGGCGCGCCAGCGCATAGATCATGAAGTTCGGGGCGTTGCCGATATAGGTCAAGGCGCCCATGAACACGGCGCCGAGCGAAATTGCCGCGAGGGTCCTCGCGGTTTGCTCCATCAATGTCGCCGCGTGGCCGCCGGCAAGGCCGAAGAAGACCAAATAGGTCGGGGCGTTGTCGAGCACGGAAGACAGAAGCCCGGTCGCCCAGAAATAGGCGGCATTGTTCGGCTTCGCGTCGGAATGCGCCAGCATCGCGATCACCGGTTGGAACGGCCCCTGCGCATTTGCCGCCAGCATCGCCGATACCGGAATGATGCAGACGAAGATCGCCGCGAAGAGTTTGGCGACTTCCTCGAGCGGCTCCCATTCGAAATGATTGGCCTCGCGGTCCTGGCGCGGCGTTATCACGAGCGAGACGAGGCCGATCGCCAGCAATGCGGCATCGCGCAGGATATTCTGCATTTCGAGCTTCGTTCCGAGAACATCGACGGCGACGCCCGGGCGCCAGGCGGCGCTCGCCAGGAGCGAGGCGATTACCGCCGTGATCAGCACGAGATTACTGAACCCCCAGATCTGAATACGCGTTTCCTCTCGCGCGCCGATCGGCTCTTGCTCCATTCGGAAGAGATAGCTGTCGATGCAGAAGAAGATGAAAAGCAAGAGGCCGGCAGTGAGCAGCAGTTGCGGCCAGAGATTGCGCAGCGGCCAGAAGAAATCGACGCCGCGCAGAAAACCGAAGAACAGCGGCGGATCGCCCAAGGGGCTCAGCGCGCCGCCGATGTTGGCGACGAGAAAGATGACGAAGACCATCACGTGGACTTGGTGTTTGCGCCCGGCATTGGCCTGCAGCACCGGTCGCACCAGAATCATCGACGCGCCGATCGTGCCGAGCAGGCTCGCCGCAAGCGTGCCGGCGGCAAGCAGACCGGTGTTGGCGAGCGGCGTGGCGCGGTCGAGATCCGACACCACGATCCCGCCCGCCGCCGTATAGAGCGCAAAGAGCAGCAACATGAACGGCAGATAATCGGCAAGCATGCTGTGGACGAAGGCGGCGAGCGTCGCCGCAAATCCTTCGTGCGCGACGAGCAGGATAAGCGCCAGCGCCGCCCAGAAGGCCGCCGCCTTGCCGTAATGCACGTGCCAGGCTCGCTTCGCGAAAATCGGCCCCAGTGCGATCGACAGCAGCAGCGCCGGAAACGGCAATGCAAGCCAGAGCGGCATATGCGCGCCATCGAGGATTTCCGCGCTCAATGCGCCTCGTCCCAGTCTTGCGCCGCCTTGGCATCGACTTGAAGCGGCACGTTGAGCTGCACCGCCGGATGCGGCGCATCGATCATGACTCTGCGGACCAGCGGGATCGTCGCCTCAACTTCCTCGTCCGGCACCTCGAAGACAAGCTCGTCGTGCACCTGCAGCAGCATTTGCGCTTTCAATCCGGCGCGCTCGAGCGCCGCGTCCATGCGTACCATGGCGCGGCGGATGATGTCGGCCGCGGAGCCTTGGATGGGTGCATTGATCGTGGCACGCTCGTTGAAGGCACGCTCCGATGGATTCGATGCGTTGATGCGCGGATAGTGGCACTTGCGGCCGAAGAGCGTCGTCACGTAGCCGCGCTCGCGGGCAATCCGCTTCGTCTCGTCCATGTAGGCGCGGATGCCCGGAAAGCGCTCGAAATATTGCCGGATGTAGGCGCCCGCCTCGTCGCGCGGAATGCCGAGCTGATTGGCGAGGCCGAAAGCGGAGATGCCGTAGATGATGCCGAAGTTGATCGCCTTGGCGCGGCGGCGTACCTCCGGCGGCATGCCCTCGATCGGCACGCCGAACATTTCCGACGCGGTCATCGCATGGATATCATGTCCGTCGGCGAACGCTTGGCGCAACTGCGGGATGTCGGCGATATGGGCGAGGAGTCGCAGCTCGATCTGCGAATAATCCGCCGAGATGAGCTTGTGGCCTGGACCCGCGATGAAGGCGCGGCGAATCTTGCGGCCGGCCTCGGTACGGATCGGAATGTTCTGAAGATTGGGCTCCGAAGAAGAGAGCCGCCCCGTGGTCGTCGCGGCGAGCGCATACGACGTATGGACGCGATGCGTGTTCGGATTGACGTAGGTCGGCAGCGCGTCCGTATAGGTCGATTTGAGCTTGGCGAGCTGCCGCCAATCGAGAATGCGCGCCGCGAATTCGTTGCCTTCTTCGGCGAGATCCTCGAGCACGCCGGCTGCCGTCGACCAGGCTCCGGTCGCCGTTCTTTTTGCTCCGGCTAGACCCATCTTGCCGAACAGGATGTCGCTCAATTGTTTGGTCGAGCCGAGGTTGAACGTTTCGCCGGCGAGCCCGTAGATCTCCGCTTCGAGTCGCGCCATGTCCTGCGCGAATTCGCCGGAGAGTCGCGAGAGGATGGCGCGGTCGATGGAGATGCCGCGCGCCTCCATGCGTGCCAAAGTCTCGATCATCGGTCGCTCGAGCGTCTCATAGACGGTGGTCATGTGCTCGGCCGGCAGGCGCGGTTTCAGCACGTTCCAAAGGCGCAAGGTGACGTCGGCGTCTTCGCCCGAATATTCCGTCGCCTTATCGATTGCGACGCGTGCAAAACCGATGAACGTGCGCCCCGAACCCGCCACTTCGCCGAAGGCGAGCGGCTTATGGTGAAGATGTTTTTCGCTGAGTACGTCCATGCCGTGATCGGTCAAGCCGGCATCGAGCACGTAGGAGAGGAGCAGCGTGTCCTCGATCGGCTGCAGGGCGATGCCGAATTGTCGGAAGACGAGCGTGTCGAACTTGGCGTTGTGGGCGATCTTCAGCACACTGCCCGCTTCGAGCAGCGGCTTCAGCCGCGCCAGAACTTCCTCGCTCGGCAATTGGCCCGGTAGGAGGCCGCCACCGGCGAAGAGATCGTCGCCTCCCTCGCCTTTGTGGCGGAGCGGAATGTAACAGGCCCCGCCCGGCGCGACGCAAAGCGAGATGCCAACCAGCTCGCTCGTCATTGCATCGAGCGAGGAGGTCTCGGTATCGACGGCGACGCGGCCTGCCTCATAGGCGGCGGCGATCACACGGTCGAGCGCGTCGAGGGTCGTGATCGTGGCATAGGCGGCGCGATCGAACGGGATTGCCGACATGGCAGCGGCGCGCGCCGCGGCGAG
>JASHSW010000008.1 GCA_030038595.1 Methylovirgula sp. | reverse complement strand
GCATGGACCTCGATCGTATCGCCGACTTTCATGACGTCGAGCCGATCCAGTGTCCGGACCGGGCAGGCGGCTTGGCATTCGGCATCGCGGAACGTCGAGAAATCGTGTTTGCCGGTAAGAATTTGGGCGGCGTCGTGCATGGCGCCTGCGTCGAGCCGGCGGCTGACCAGCCAAGCGCGTTGCGCTTCCAGCGTTAGGGGTGCCCGGCGGTTGACGATACGATAGACGTAATGACGACGCACCGCAGAGAATCGCGCGTCGAAGTCGTCGGCTACGCGTTCGGCGCGCAAAATCGCGATGCGGTGCGGCCGCAGATGCGCGTTGAGCGCATCGCGCAAGACGTCCTCCCGCCAATCGCGGTCGAGATCGGCATGCGCCACTTGGCCGAGCGCGTGGACGCCGGCATCGGTGCGCCCGGCACCGCGGACGAGGAATTCTCCGCCACACAGTGAAGCAAGCGCTGTCTCGATCGTTTCCTGGATCGAGGGGCCATTCGCCTGCCTTTGCCAGCCGACGAACCCAGTGCCGTCATATTCGATGGTGAGCTTGTAGCGGGGCATTAGCCGAGAGCGGGAAATATGGCGCCCGCCGAAAGGCGCACGCCGCGCAGAAATTCTTCCGCCGACATCGGAGTCTTGCCGGCCCGCTGGACTTCCAGGAGCTGCAGCGCATCGACGCCGCAGGCGACCGTGAGCCGGTCCAGAACGAGGCCCGGCGCCCCAGCCCCCATGATCGGCCGGCTGCGCAGGACTTTGATGCGCTCCAAGCCCTTGCCAAAATCGGCGTCGAAGAATGCGCCGGGACTGGGTGAGAGCGCCCGCACCAAATTATGCAGCTCGTTGGCGTTCTTCGACCATTGGATGCGCGTCTCTGGCTTGGTAATTTTTGGCGCATACGTCATGCCCGTTTCACTCTGCGGTGCGAAGGCGAGGGCGCCCTTCGCCAAGGCGGCAAGCGCTCGCGTCATGAGGCCGGCGCCAAGATGCGCCAGGCGCGTTCGCAATTCCGCGGCGGTGTCATCGGGCCCGATCGCGGTGCGCTCGACGAGCGCGACGGGGCCGGTATCGAGCCCTTCTTCCATGCGCATGACGGTAACGCCTGTCTCCCGATCGCCGGCCATGACGGCACGCTCGATCGGCGCCGCGCCGCGCCAACGCGGCAGCAGGGAGGCGTGAAGATTGAGACAGCCGCGCGCCGGCGCGTCAAGAATGGCCTTCGGCAGCAGGAGCCCATAGGCTACGACCACGGCGACGTCGGCGCGATGCGCCGCGAACGCTTTTACCGTCGGTTCGAACTTCAAGCTTTGTGGAGTAAGCACCGGCAGCTTCAGGCGCTCGGCGGCGAGCTGAACGGGCGAAGGCAGCTTTGCAAGCCCACGCCGCCCGGCGGGTTTCGGAGCGCACGTATAGACGGCCGCGATTTCGTGGCCTTGCCGGACAATTTCGATAAGGGTCGGCACGGCGAACTCGGGCGTGCCCATGAAGACGATGCGCAGCGGACCCGTCCTTGCAGCTTGCGAAGTCAGGCGCGCTCGGTTTCGGTGTCATGCCGGCCGGGCTTGCGCTCTTCGTTCTCGCGTTTCCCCGCCTTGCTGAATTTCTTTATGACGCGGTCGCGCTTCAGGCGGGAAATGTGATCGATGAACAAAACGCCGTTCAGATGATCGAGCTCGTGCTGCAGGCAGCGCGCCAGAATGCCTTCGGCCTCGAGCTCCTGGCGCTGGCCGTCACGATCGAGATAGCCGACGCGAACCCGCGCCGGACGCACAACTTCCTCGAAGAATTCCGGAATCGACAGGCAGCCCTCCTCGCGCGCCGCAGTCTCCTCGGAAGACCACAGGACCTCCGGGTTGGCGAAGACCATCGGGTTCGGACTGGCGTTCTCGTTCTCGCGCTTGGCGACGTCGAGCACCATCACCCGCTTCGGGACGGCGATCTGCGTCGCGGCGAGCCCGATGCCGGGCGCCGCGTACATGGTTTCGAGCAAATCGTCCATGAGGGCGCGCACTTCGGCGTCGATTTTGGCGACGGGCTCGGCGCGCCGGCGAAGTCGTTTGTCGGGCAGGGTGATGATCGTTCGGATGGTCATGGCGCTCGTCGATGAGGAATCATGACATAGGCATCGCGGCGCGCGAGGTCAATTTCGGGCGGGCGCGTTCAGGCGGCGCGCACGGTACGCAGGAAATCCTCGACCTGTTTGGAAAGAACCTCGGACTGGCGCGTGAGATCGGTCGCCGACTTCAAGAGTTCCTTGGCGGCGGCGCTCGAATTGGCGGCGGTTTCGGTTACTCCGACGATGTTCGATGTCACTGCATGCGTGCGCCGCGCCGCCTCCTCGACGCGGCGGGCAATTTCCTGCGTCACCGCATCCTGCTCGGCGACGGCGGTTTCGGCGGCGATCGCGATCGCACTCACTTGCTGGGTGGATTTGGCAACCGAAGTGATGAACGAAGCCACGTGTTGCGTGGCGGCTTGGATGCCTTCGACGTGCGCGCCAATCTCGGAGGTGGCCTTGGAGGTGGCGTGGGCGAGGCCCTTTACCTCCTGGGCAACGATGGCGAAGCCGCGGCCCGCTTCGCCGGCGCGCGCCGCCTCGATGGTTGCATTAAGCGCCAACATGTTCGTTTGCCCGGCGATGTTGCTGATGAGGTCGATAATCCCGCCGATGCGGTCGGCCGCTTCGCTGAGGCTGTGTACCGCGTCCTGGGTCCGATCCGCTTCGCCCGCAGCGCGGCCGGCGATTTGGTTCGACTCGTGGACCTGCGCGCTGATTTGTCCGATGGCATGCGAAAGATGGCCGGTGGCCGTCGCCGCCGCCTCGACGTTCGCCGCCGCCTCCTTGGACGCGTCCGCGGCGGCCATGGACTGCAGATTGGTCGAATCGGCCGAATGCGTGAGGGCGTCCGCGGTGTTACGCAAACGCTCGGCCGCGGCGGCAACGCCGCTGGCAATTCCCGCCACTGCGGTTTCGAACGCCTCAGCCAAATGGTTCAGCGTGCGCTGTCGCTCGCCGATCGTTGTGTGCATGTAGACGTCGACGACGTAGGCCATGTCGAGCATGGAAACGCGCATATAGGCGGACTGTAATTCGGCGCAGCGTTGCCTTGCCCAAAGAAGGCCCTTTGCCGGCAGCCGCAGCGCTATGCCCTCGACCACGCGCGAAATGACGAAGTTGTAGCCGCTGGTGCACCAGCGCGGCTCGAAGCTGAGACTACCGCGCATCCTATGGAGGGCCTCGACGGATCTTTCATAGTCTTCGTCGAAGCGCCCTTGGATCATGAGCTGCCAGTGAAGAAGGTTGTGCTTCTTCGAATAGGCAACATTTTCATCATCTTGATAGGGGGACGCGGGCCCCGCGAAGGGCCTGAACTGGACATAGAATGCATCGGCTGCGGGGATGAACTCCTGGAAGAGGAAGGCCTTGTTTTCCTCCAGAAGGGCAATTGTCTCCGCATCGATTCCGTAGAATCGGCGTAGATCGGCAAGGTTGATTCTGGAGTCCATAGAGAACACCGGGCCGGCGATGCCTCACCCTAGGTCCGATTTGGTTAGCGACGCGTAACGAGTGCACAATTCGTCGGCACTGAGGCGCGGCTTTGCCTCCAGTTCATGACTTTTCGGGCTGCCAGTACGGCGTAAGGCGTGTTTGAAAGACGTTCGGGCGGCCGCTGCGTTCCGCCTTCGTTCCAAATGGCGCTCGAATCGGATAAACCCCAGCCGATGGATCATCCTTTATCCTTCGCAGCCGGCGCGCCGGTTGGTTCTTTCGAGCTTTTGCTGGGGCTCGCTCTCCTCGCGATTTTGGTGGCGGGCTTGGGCGCGGCTTGGGCGCGCCGCGCAGCCGCGGCAAAACGCGAATTCCAAGCCGAAATCG
>JASHSW010000086.1 GCA_030038595.1 Methylovirgula sp. | reverse complement strand
AAGCCGATCGAGAACATGACATTGGCCATCAAGGCATATTCTTTCAGACGCGCGGCGTGAACGTAATCGTCGATGATCGATTGCATGCCGAGTTTCATGTGGCCGATGCCGGCGAGAATGAAGAGCAGCATGAAAATCGCCGTGCATGGATGAGCGAACTGCGCTTTCACCCCCGCTTCGTCCCTGCCGGCGAGCGAAAGCACGATCCAGATGAAGGCGACGGCGAGCGGCGACAGCGCGACGCTGGTAATCCGCATCCGCCAGGCGTCGCGTGTGGCGGATTTCGCCGCGCCGAGATGATGGATTGCGCTCGAAAGGCTGCGGATCGGGTCGGGATGGGACATGATGATTCCTTTTCAGGCGTCTGGCCGCGCTTGCGCCTAGCCAAGCAAGTGAGCCGCGACGAACAGAATCACCGTGAACGACAGGCTCGCCGCGAGCGAGCCGAGCGCCAGCCATTCGCGCATCGGATGATCGAGGCCGTAGCCGCTGTCCCAGATGAGATGCCGGATGCCGCCGAAAAAATGATGCAGGAAGGCGAAGGTGAAGCCTAAGAGGACGAGCTGGCCGAGGATGGAGCGCAGGAACGAGGCGGCCGTCGCAAACGGCGCGCCGCCCAGCGCGGCGGCGAGCAGATACCAGACGAGGAGGACCGTGCCGAGATAGAGCGCCGCGCCGGTGATGCGATGCGCGATCGACATCAGCATGGTCAGCGTCGGGCGATAGATCGACAGATGCGGCGATAATGGTCGCCGCGTCGCAAGGTCACCGCCGTTGAGGTCGAATTCGGCCACCCGCCCGCTCCTGCCCGGAAAGATTCAAATCTGAGTAATACGCCAGCCGCCGTCGTGCAATGCGACATTGTTAAGTGGCCAACTTCGAGTTATGCGCCGACAAAGCGCCGGGCGTGACGCGAATTGAGGCATGAACCCCGGTATAGAGAGCTGCCATTCTGCTTAAACAAAGGGCGTGGTGCTCTTGAAATTTCGAGACAGCCACTGCGCGCACAACTTGCGTTGCTGGCGTTCTTCGCGACGGCGCGGCGCGAATGCTGGCGGCTGCCGGGGCCATCTTCGTGGCATTGTCTCAATCAAAAGCCCGACGCGACTGCGCCGGACTGGATTGGGCTCCGCGCCGCATTGAAAAAAACGTCGGATTACGCCATGTTAATCGGTGCCGTGGTAGAAAGCGGTGCTTTCAGAATTCGGTAGATCTGAACGCCGAATCATTCCGAATGAGGATCGAAGCGCTGATTCGTATGATTTCCCGTGAGACGGTAGGTTTACCGTTTCCTCCGGTGCAAGGTTCGGCTGAACCTGATGCCGGCTTGCTCGCCGAGACCGTTCTGGCGCGTCTCGAAGATGCCAAAGCAGAAAACGTCGTCTGCCTCGACCTGCATGGCAAGACTCCCCTCGCCGATACCATGATTATCGCCACCGGCCGCTCCAGCATTCATGTCGGAGCGATCGCCGAACGCGTGATCCAAGGGATCAAGGACGCCGGGCTCCGTACCCCGCGCGTCGAGGGACTGCCGCATTGCGACTGGGTTCTGGTCGATGCCGGCGACGTGCTCGTGCATTTGTTCCGTCCCGAAGTGCGTCAGTTCTACAATCTCGAGAAGATGTGGGGCAGAGATCGGCCCAGCGGACGGCATGTGGGTTGAACTCCCTTGCGTCTTCTCCTCGTCACGGTCGGACGTACCAAGGCCGGCCCGCAACGGGAGCTGATCCAGCGTTACCTCAAACGCGCCGCGACGGCGGGGCGAGGGCTTGGGCTCGACGTCGAGCACCGCGAGATCGGGGAGAGCCGCGCGCATCGCCCGCAGGACCGAAAGCGCGATGAAGCAAAGGCGATTCGCGCGCTGCTCGGCACCGCGCAACGGCGGATCGCCTGCGACGAGAGCGGCAAAAATCTTACGACCGGCGAATTTGCGGCCGACCTCGGCCGCAGCCGCGATCAAGGCGCGTCGCTCGTCGGCCTCATCGTCGGCGGCCCGGACGGACTCGATGCCGAACTCCGCGCCGAAGCCGATCTTGTTCTTGCGTTCGGCGCCATGACCTGGCCGCACCAGCTGGCGCGCATCATGGTGGCGGAGCAGATCTATCGGGCGCTCACAATCCTTTCCGGGCACCCCTATCATCGAGCCTGAACGCGATTGCGGCGCGGTGGCGCCTTACTTTCGTCCTTGCTAGCTTCGCAAACTGCGATTCGCGGCAAAAAACATGACCGGGTGCGGTTTTGGGACGAACGAATTGACTGCGCGTTTCGCGCCGACGGTCCCGATTGCGGCGATATTCCTGCTCTTCGCCGCGCCCGCCGCCCGCGCCCAGCCGCCGCAGGCCGCCCAGCTCCTCCGGAACTCGGCGCCTTCGACGCCCAGCCCGCAGCCGAGTCTCGAAGACAAGGCGCAGGATCTTTCCAACCGGCAGAGCGAGCTCGAAGGCATCCAAGACACGATTCAGGAATCCGCGCAGCAGCGGCGCAAGATCGAGGCTCAGATCGAGAGCCTGCGCGGCGACCGGGCGCGACTCGAAGCGGCATTGATTGCGACCACGCAGCGGGTGAGCGCCGCGGAAACGAAGGTCAGCGAAGCCGAGGCACGGATCGAAAATCTGAACGGCCGAGAGCAGGCGATCCGCCGTTCGCTGGAAAGCCGGCGCGCGGTGATCGCCGAAGTTCTCGCTTCGCTGCAGAGAATGGGGCGCACGCCGCCGCCGGTTTTGTTGGTGGCGCCCGAGGACATGCTGAAAGCGATCCGCACGTCGATGCTGCTCGGCGCCGTGCTTCCGCAGATGCGCGCCGAGACGGAGGCGCTGGCCAGCGACTTGTCCGATCTCATCCAGCTTCGCCAGTCGATCGCCGCCGAAAAAGCACAGCTCGCGCAACAGGCACAGGATCTCGGCGAGCAGCGACAAAAGCTCGCAGCGTTGATCGATGCGCGCCAGGCGGCGCTCGGGGTCGCCCAGCAGGCGCTCGCAGCCGAGCAGGATCGGGCCGCCAAACTTGCCAGCCAAGCTTCGAATCTGATGCAGCTCATCACGCGCAGCGAGGCCGAACTGGCGGGGGCCAAACGTGCCGCAGAAGAGGCACGCAAGGCCGACGCGGCGCGTGCCGCCGAGGCGGAAGCCGGCAATCACAAAAATGTCTCGCCGTTCAACGATCCGGGCCGCCTTGCTCCGGCGATGGCCTTTGCCGACGTCAAAGGTTTGTTACCAATGCCCGTCTCCGGGACGATCATTCGCTCGTACGGCTCGCCGGACGGCTTTGGCGGAACCGAAAAGGGCCTGCTCGTCGCGACGCAGCCGCGCGCCGTGGTCGCCGCGCCGTACGACGGCTGGGTCGCCTTCTCGGGACCCTATCGCAGTTACGGACAACTCTTGATCATCAATGCCGGGAGCGGTTATTATATGGTCTTGGCTGGAATGGAGCGGATCAACGTGGAGGCAGGACAATTCGTCCTCGCCGGGGAACCTGTTGCCAACATGGGCGACGGGTCTGTCAAGACCGCCGCGGCTATCGCAATTGGCGCGGTGCAGCCCATTCTCTATGTGGAGTTTCGGAAAGACGGGGCGGCGATCGATCCGGGCCCATGGTGGGCGAAGCCGGACATGCAAAGGGCTCGCGGATAATGCGCAAAATTTCAATTCTGTTGGTCGGCGCCGTGCTCGGCGCGTCTACTGCTCTGATAGGGACGCAGACGTGGTTCACCTCGGGTACCGTTGCCCGGGCCGATTCTGCCGAGACCTATCGTAGCCTCAATCTGTTCGGCGACGTGTTCGAGAAGATCCGTTCCGATTACGTCGAAAAACCCGATGATAAAAAGCTGATCGAGGCGGCGATCAACGGAATGTTGGGGTCGCTCGATCCGCATTCGAGCTACATGGATGCGAAGAGCTTCAACGACATGCAGGTGCAGACGCGCGGCGAGTTCGGCGGCCTCGGCATCGAAGTCACCGAGGACAACGGGCTCATCAAAGTCGTCACCCCCATCGACGATACGCCCGCTTCCCGCGCCGGCATTCTCTCCGGCGACATTATCTCGGCCATCGACGGCGAAGACGTCGATGGAATGACGCTCAATCAAGCGGTCGACAAGATGCGCGGCGCGCCCGATACGACGGTCACCTTGAAAATTCTGCGCGGCCCCAAGAAGGAAGCGCGCGACATCAAGCTGACCCGCGCCATCATCCAGATCAAATCGGTGCGTTCCCATCAGGAAGGCGACGACATCGGCTATATCCGGATTACGCAGTTCAACGAGCAGACCGCCGACGGCGTGCGTGATGCCATCTTGAAGTTCCAGAGCGAAATGCCGGGTGACAAACTCAAAGGTTATATCCTCGACCTACGCAACAATCCCGGCGGCCTGCTCGACCAGTCGATTGCCGTGGTCAACGCCTTCATCGACCACGGCGAGATCGTCTCGACGCGCGGCCGCAACGCCGACGAAACGATGCGCTACAACGCCCGGCCCGGCGATCTTTCGAAGGGCAAGCCGCTGGTCGTGCTGATCAACGGCGGCTCCGCGTCGGCTTCGGAGATCGTCGCCGGTGCGCTGCAGGACCATAAGCGCGCCACCATCATCGGCACGCGTTCGTTCGGCAAGGGCTCGGTGCAGACCATCATTCCGCTCGGTCCGGACAACGGCGCGCTGCGCCTGACTACGGCGCGCTACTACACCCCGTCGGGCCGTTCGATTCAGGCCCAGGGAATCGAGCCGGACATCGAAGTGGCGGAGGATGTGCCGGCCGATCTGGTGGACAAGGACGACATCAAAGGCGAGGCGTCGCTCAAGGGTCACCTTTTGAACGGCAAGGTGGAAGAGCACGGCTCGCAGGCGTATGTTCCGCCGGATCCGAAGAACGACAAACAGCTCATCGCCGCGGAAGATCTGCTGCGCGGCGTGACGCGGGCCGCCAACACCCCGAGTAACTCGGCGATCCCCACGCCTACGGTCGCAGGCCCGGGCGGCAACGCCGCTCCGCCCGATTCCGACGATAACAGCAAGACGCCCTGAGCTGCGGCGCATCGGTAACGAAAGGTCCCGCAATCCCCGATTGCGGGACCTTTCTTTTGTCCGCCACCGGTCCGGTTTCGGCGAACACGTCCGGCGTGTATGATTCGCCGGAGAAACGTGATTCGCCGCTTGGGTCGACCCGATCGAAGTTCGGCGAGCCGGGATGCCAGTACGATGGCAGGCGACGATCTTTACGATCCCCTCGGTCGGGACAGGCGCCGGCCGCTCCGGCGCTTGCCGCTTCGTGCGATCTTTGCGGCGAGCTTGGCAGCGGCGTTGCTTGGCGGTTTCGGGGGGCTCTACTTCTACGGCAATCCGTCCGGAGGCGAGCCGCAGGCCGTTGCGACGATCGCCCCGGCGGCGGCCGTCGCGACCACGCCTCCGAACGAAACGCACAACGCCGACAGGGCGCGCGAAGTAACTACGGTCGAGGACGCCGCGCAGCTTGAACAAAAGAGCGGCGTCAAGGTCGTCCGTGCCGGCGGCGGCACCGCGCCGGGCGCGACGATCATCGAAGTGCCGCGCGCCCTCGACGTGACGCTGGCGCCCGCCCCCGACCCGCGGCTCGTCGAGCCGAGCCGCTACGGGCCGCTGCCGCGCATCGGCGCCGACGGCGCGCGCCCCGCCGATGTCTACGCCCGGCCGCTCGTCACGCCGGCCGCCAAGACGAATGCGCCGCGCATCGCTCTGCTTGTCGGTGGCCTCGGCCTCAGTCCCTCGGCAACCCAGTCGGCGATTGTCGATCTTCCGGGCGTCGTCACGCTTGCTTTTGCGCCCTACGGCAACAATCTCTCCGCCGCCGTCGCCGCGGCGCGCGCCCAGGGCCACGAGGTGATCCTGCAACTTCCCATGGAGCCGATCGACTATCCGCAGACCAATCCCGGCCCGCACACGCTTCTCTCGAATGCGAGCGTCGCCGAGAACACCGACAATCTACATTGGCTGCTGAGCCGCTTCACCGGCTATACCGGAGTTGCGAATTTCCTTGGTGCGAAATTGACCGCCGATCCCGCCGCCTTCTCTCCCATCCTGCGCGAGATCGCCAACCGCGGCCTTCTCTACCTCGACGATGGATCCTCCCCGCAAAGCGAGGCGTTGACGCTCGCCGCAACCGCGGGACTTCCCGCCGTCAGGGCGGATGTCATCATCGACGCGACCCCCGAAGGAATCGACGCGGCGCTCGTTCAGCTCGAAGCCGTGGCGCGCGACAAGGGGCTCGCCGTCGGCGTGGCGAGCGCATTGCCGCAAAGCATCGAAAAGATCGCCCGGTTTGCCCGCGCCGCGCAGGCAAACGGGCTGGTCCTCATTCCTCTCAGCGCCGCGGTCGGCAAAGCGGTGCCGGCCGTCGTTACTAGCGATCCTTGAGGCATGCCCGATCCCGCCAACTACCGTCCTTGTGTCGGCGTGATGCTGCTCAACAATGAAGGCCTCGTCTTTATCGGGCGGCGCAAAAAGCACCGGCCGGAAATCAAGATCCCCGGCTATGAATGGCAGATGCCGCAAGGCGGCATCGACGCGGATGAAGATCCCTACGAAGCGGCGCGGCGCGAGCTCTATGAGGAGATCAACGTCTCTTCGACCCGCCTGCTCGCCGAAGCTCCCGGCTGGTATACCTACGATGTGCCGCAAGAATCGGCGCAAACCGCTTGGAAGGGACGGTTCCGCGGGCAAAAGCAGAAATGGTTTGCGCTACGTTTCCTAGGCGACGACCGGGAGATCGACATCACGGCTCCGGCCGGCATTGAGCATCCCGAATTCGATGCTTGGCGCTGGGAAAAGATGGATCGACTCGCCGAGCTCGTCGTCCCGTTCAAACGGCCCGTCTATGA
>JASHSW010000085.1 GCA_030038595.1 Methylovirgula sp. | reverse complement strand
TGGTCGATCGCCCGCAGCAGATCCTTCGCATGCACGACGCCGATGATATTGTCCGGCTCGCCGCGCCAAATCGGCACGCGCGTGTAGGGAGAAGCGACGACCTCGCGGACGAATTCGCGCGGCGGCAGGTCGGCATCGATCGTGTACATCTTGGTGCGGTGGACCATCACGTCTTCGACCGCCAGGTCGCGCAGGTCGAGCAAGCCGCCGAACATGTCGCGTTCGGCGCGCGGCACGCCGCCTTCGAGATGCATCAGATCGACCGTGCTTTTCAGCTCTTCGCGGCCAGAGAGCAAGGCGTGTCGGACGCTCGTATCGATACCTAAGAGACGTAGAAATGCCTGCACGATCACCTCGACCGCGGTAAGCACCGGCCCGAAGATGGCAACGAAGAAGCGGATGACCGGCGCGACGAAAAGCGCGACACGATCGGGGTAATTGATCGCCAGCGTCTTCGGCATGATCTCGGCGAAGATAAGCAACACCAGCGTCATGATGCCGGTCGCATAGACCACGCCGCTGTAGCCGACGAGTTCCTCGAGAACACCGGTCAACAGCGCCGAGGAACCGATGCTGACCAGTGTATTGCCGAGCAGCACCGCGCCGATCAGCCGGTCGCGGTTGCGCAGCAGCCGGTTGACGGCGCTGGCGCGACGATCGCCGCTGCGTTCGAGGGCGTGCATTCGAGCCCGCGAGGCCGCGGTAAGCGCGGTCTCCGAGCTGTTGAAGAAAGCCGCCATCAAGATGCAGAAGACGACGATCGCCCCGGCGATCCAAAGATCGAGCGTCGAGAGCTCGGCATGTACGCCGTGCATGGATGAAAGTCCCGTACTCAGCGCGCCCGGCGCGATTCCTTCAATTCGTCCTCGAGAAATGCGCCGACCTCGTCGGCCTCGACGTTGGCAGCGATGAAGCAGCGTCCGATGCCGTGCGCCAGAATGAAGGTGAGGGCGCCGCGTTTCACCTTCTTGTCCTGCAGCATCGCCTCGACGATCGCCGCGGCGTCGGCATTCCAATCGGGAATATCACGAATTCTAACCGGCAATCCGGCCGCGCAAAGATGTGCTTCGACGCGCCGTGCCTCGGTCTCGCTCGCCAGCCCGCGTCGCGCCGAGAAGCGGAAAGCGCAGGCGATCCCGATGGCGACGGCTTCGCCATGTACCAGGCGGCGCCCGTCGTAGCCGGTGAGACGCTCGAGAGCGTGCGCAAATGTATGGCCGAGATTGAGCAGCGCCCGCTCGCCCGATTCATATTCGTCGGCTGCGACGACGGCCGCTTTGACGGCGCAGCTTTTGGCGATCGCCCGGCTGCGCTCGGGAGCGCCTGCGAAGACGCCGCGCCAGTTGGCCTCGAGCCACTCGAAAAACGCGCGATCGCCGATGAGCCCGTATTTTACGACTTCCGCATAGCCGGCGCGGAACTCGCGTTGCGGCAGGCTCGCCAGGCAGGCCGTGTCGGCGAGCACGAGCACCGGTTGGTGAAAGGCCCCGACCAGATTCTTGCCGTGCGGCGAATTGATTCCGGTCTTGCCGCCGACCGAAGAATCGACTTGCGCCAGTAGCGAGGTCGGAATTTGGACCAGACGCATGCCGCGACGCACGCTCGCCGCCGCAAAACCGGCGAGATCGCCAACCACTCCGCCGCCCAACGCGATCACGCAATCGCCGCGCTCGAACTTGCCGGCCAAGATGGCGTCGCATACCCGCTCGAACGTAGCATAGGATTTCGATCCCTCGCCCGGCGCAACGACGATGCTCCGATGCCGGATGTTGGCGGCCGCGAGCGCGGCTTCGAGCCTGGAAAGATGATGGCGCGCGACGTTTTCGTCGCTGACGACCGCCGCAGCCGCCCCCGGCGCCAGCCGCGCGAGATAGGCGCCGGCCTCGCCGATCAGCCTGTCGCCGATCACAATATCGTAGCCGCGTTCGCCGAGATCGACCCGCACGCACTCGACGCGCGCCGCTCCGGAAAGATCCATGTCCCCCGCCCCCGTCGGGTGCGATTCCTTCGGTAATGTCGACTTCAGCCCGGCAAGAATGTCCTCGACGACGAGATCGTGCGGGCCCTCGCGCGAGATCACGGTGATGTCCGCTTGCGCATAGATCGGATCGCGCTCTTCCATCAGCTTTTTCAGCATGGCTTCGGGGTCGCCGTCCTGCAGGAGCGGACGATGATTGCGCTTGCGAACGCGCCGCCAGAGCACGTCGAGATCGGCTTTGAGCCAGATCGAGATCGCGGTTGCGCGGATCGCGGCGCGCGTCTCTTCGCTCATGAAAGCGCCGCCCCCCGTCGCGATGACCCGCGCTCCGCCCGACAGGAGCCGGGTCATCACGCGCCGTTCGCCGTCGCGAAAATAGGGTTCGCCGTAGCGGGTGAAGATCTCCGGAATCGTCAGGCCGGCGGCGCGTTCGATCTCAGCGTCGGAATCGACAAATTCGAGTCCGAGCCGTTGCGCGAGCCGTCGGCCGATGGCGGTCTTGCCGGAACCCATAAGGCCAACGAGCACGATCGGCCGCCGGCCAAGCTGCGCCAAAAGCCGTGCCGCGCCGGCGTCCGGCAAATGCTCTTCGCCGCTCTCGCCGCCGGGCTTGATCCCAATAGTCATCGGCTGGATGTAACACGCCAACCGCGGCAATTTAAGCGGCTTCCCTACGCCTGCGCTCGTCGCCTTGGTCTAAGCCATTGTTCCGGCAGTTATCTTGGCGGCATTCCGGGCCTCTTTCGCGGATCCACTTCCGCAAATCAGCCAGGACCGTATAACGGGTCTGATCCCTATCCGAATCGCAGGACGACAGTGCCAAGCCTAATTCGCTTTCTCCTGACGATCGGCCTTCTGGTGGGGCTCGTCTACGCTACGATGCTCGGGCTCGTCACTTTCGTCACGCCGCAACCGCACCAAATCATCCAGACCGTGCCCGCTTCGCGTCTCAATAAATAGGACTGCATCTTGCCAACAGGCCGCGACCTCGAAGCCTTTCTTGAAATGATGGCGGCCGAGCGCGGCGCGGCGGCCAACACGCTCGAAGCCTATCGGCGCGATCTTTACGATTACCAAGCCGCGATCGCCCGCGCCGAGAAATGTGTGTTGAATATCGGCACCGAGGACATCCGGGCCTATCTGCGCGCCCTGAAAGGGCGCGGCTTCTCGGCGGCGACCAGCGCCCGACGGCTCTCCGCGATCCGCCAATTGCACCGCTTTCTGTATGCCGAAGGCATGCGCGCCGACGATCCCGCTCTGGTCCTTGAGGGGCCGCGGCGCAATCCGCCGCTGCCGAAAATTCTCTCCGTCGAAGAAGTCGAGCGTCTGCTTGCTGCGGCGCATGCGCGGATCGAAGAGACCGCACCGGACAAGCCCGAGCGCGTTCATGCGGCGCGCGCGGTTTGCCTACTGGAAGTCCTTTACGCGACCGGCCTTAGGGTTTCGGAGCTCGTGGCGCTTCCCAAGGCCGCGGCGCGGCGTAACGAGCCGCTGATCCTCATCCGCGGCAAAGGCGGCCGCGAGCGTCTCGTTCCGCTCTCCGAACCGGCGAAACGGTCGATCACAGCCTATCGTGCCCTGCTCGAAGCGCGCAACCTGGGCGACGGGCCGTGGCTCTTCCCGGCCGAGAGCGCCAGCGGCCATTTGAGCCGCCAGGTTTTCGCGCGCGACGTCAAAGCGGTGGCCGCCCGGGCCGGGATCGCGGTTTCGCGCGTCAGCCCGCATGTCCTGCGCCACGCGTTCGCGAGCCATTTATTGCAAAACGGAGCCGACCTGCGCGTCGTTCAGGAACTGCTCGGCCACGCCGATATTTCGACGACGCAAATCTATACGCATGTGCTCGACGAGCGGATGAAAGCGATGGTGCGCGACCTCCATCCGCTGAACGAGAAATAATCGTCCCTTCCCCGCATGAGCGCAAGCGAATGGGCAGAGGGAAATATCCGAGCGATGGGAATTAGGCGACTACCAGCCGGCGTTCTTCGACTGCGTCCCGCAGCGAATCGCGCGGCGCAAGCCAGCGCGTCAGAAACGCCTCCGACCAACGCGCCACCGCCGCGTCGTGCCGGTACCAACCTTCGAGGTGGAGATGGCGGGGACGCGCGCCGGGCAGCGCCATGCGATCGAAACCGCGGATCGTCCAGCGGCAGATCATCGCGTAGGTGACTTCCGGATGGAATTGGAAACCGTAGGCCGCTGATCCATAACGGAACGCTTGCGTCTCAAAATCTTGCCCTGTCGCAAGTAGAACTGCGCCGCAAAGCAGGCCGAAGCCCTCGCGGTGCCATTGATAGACCTGTTCCGGAAAAGGGCAGCCGCAAGCGGCGTGAGCGTCGCGCGTCGGTGTGATCGAGTAATAGCCGACTTCCACCTTCCCCTGCGGATGCGCATCGACGCATTGGCCGAGGTGACGCGCCAGGATCTGTGCGCCGAGGCAGATGCCGATCAGCGGCTTTTCCTCCTTGAGCGGCACGTCGATCCAGTCGATCTCGCGGCGCAGCCAATCTTCTTCGTCGTTGGCGCTCATCGGACCGCCGAAAACGATGGCCCCGGCGTGTTCGGCCAGCGTCTTCGGCAGAGGGTCGCCGAACGGCGGCCGGCGGACATCGAGGTCGTACCCAAGCGCTTGGAGAAGGCGGCCGAACCGGCCCGGCGTTGAATGTTCCTGGTGGAGGATGACGGCGACTTTGCGGGAACCGTTAACGCGCTGGAGCATGACACCAATCGGATGACGAGACGTTCGTGAACGGCGCTTCGCGCCTACGCCGGCATGAACGCGATCGTCGGCAAGACTATGGCGGGATTACTCCTTTGCTGCGACCGCCTGCCAGGGTCCTGCAAGTGCCGTGCCTGCCGCGGGCTCGGCGGCGACGCGTTGGCGCAATCGCACCCGATCATGCGGCGAGACGCCGAGAAGTTCGGCGATCTGCGCCACCATGTTCTCCTCGACCTCGTGCAAGACACCGTCGGCGAGGGCGATCTCCCACATCATCTCGACGATCCGCAATCGGCCGGTTTGGTCGAGGTTGCTGCAAAGGATGCGGGTGAAATGATAAAAATCGACGGCTTGCTGATCGCTCGTTTCGGCAGATTGAATGAGCCGCGCCGTCGCCGCCGGATCGAGGCCGAAATTCTTTTCGATGACCGCGTTAAGCCGGGCGCGTTCGGCCGCATCGGCCGGCCCTTCGGCCTTGGCGAGGTGGACGAGCAAAGCGACCGCGGCGAGTCGGTAATCGTCCTCGCCGAATTCGCGCGCCGGCTCGCCGGCGAACTCGGCCAGAAAAGTCTTCAATCGTTCCAGCATCCTGGTCCTGCCATGGTGATCCGGTGCAGCTATGCCGAATATAGTGGTTACATTCGGGCCGGCCGGGGAGAAGGCAACACGCCGCAGAAGATTGCCTAAAATTAACGAAAAAGGGGTTCTCAGCGCAGCAGCAGGCACGTCCAATAGCCCTCGATGCCGCTAAATCGCCGGCGTTCGGCGCGCTGCCATTCCATGCATTCGCGCCGCGAGGGAAAGCAGAGCTTCTGGTCGTGCCAGGTGACGGATGCGCCCGGCGCGCCCGGCACGTAGGTAGCGAGCCCACCGGAGAAATGCCCGAGCCATACGGAGCGCCAAGGCAGCAGGCTGGCATCGCAGCCGATCCCGGCGCCGAAGAGCCGAGGCTTGCCGATGTCCGTGCCTGCCGCTTGTGCTGCGCTCGGCCGGCAAAGAAGGGCGGCGACGGCCAGCGCTGCGAGACAGGCAGGCAGTTTCTTCATAAGCCGCCTCCAAATTCGGTTGACGCGACATCCTAATTCGCGGCGGCACATCGCGCCACCCACGAGATTGCGAGCCGCCTTAGGTGCCCAAATTCGGATAGCAGGTCGGCGCGCATTCCGACCACGGATGATATTGAAAGCACCAGGTTTCGCTCAAAATCTTGGCCCCGGAGCGCAAGAAAAGCCGCATTTCGACCGGCTCGGAGCCCGTGACCGTCAGATCGAACTGGGCGCGCCAATGGCCCGCCACATCGTCCGGCACGGCTTCCGTATAAATGTAGGAGAAGCTGCCGCGTGAGGCCCAAAGCACCGGCTCTGGCTTTACACCATACGGTAGGCTCACCAGCGGGCCGCCCAGAAACTCGACCATGAATTTGCGAACCCCTTTTGGGCGCGGCTTGCCGGGCTGGCCGCCGTTGCCGAGACGGGTCGCGACGACCTTCGCGAGTTTGCCCGGAAAGGGCGTGTCGGCAAGCCAATAGAGTCGATAGGCAGCGCTTATCTCACTGCCAGCAGTCGCCGGAGAGTCCGCGACCCACATGGCGACGATGTTGTCGTTGATCTCGTCGTCGGTGGGAATTTCGACGAGCTGCACGGATCCCTTGCCCCAATTCCCTTTCGGTTCGACCCAGAGGCTCGGCCGGCGTTCGTAGAACACCCCGTCGAGATAATGGTCGAAATCGCGGTCGCGCTGCATGAGGCCGAAGCCGCGCGGATTTTCGTCGAGAAAGGCCGACGCGATAATGGCTGGCGGATTGTTGAGCGGCCGCCATATTCGCTCGCCTTTGCCCGTCCAAATCGCGAGGCCGTCGGAATCGTGCACTTCGGGGCGCCAATCGACGGCGGTCGGTTTGACGGTCTCCGAGAACCAAAACATCGTCGTCAGCGGAGCGATTCCGAGACGCGCGATGTCGCGCCGCAGGCAGAGCAGTTGCTCGACGTCCATGACGACGCCCTTGCCGCGCGTCATCGCGTACTTGCAGGCGCCGACGACCGACGGCCCTTCGAGCAAGGCGTAAAGCGTCAAGCCGTCTTTGGGCCCCGACTCGTCGATATAGAATTTGGTAAAATCGGGAAATTCCTCGCTCTCGCCGGCGACCGCCACGTCGAGCGCGACGGCGCGGCACGAGATGCCGTATTGATGCAATTCGCCGATGGCCCGGAAATAATCCGCCCCGAGGAACGCGACCCAATCGTTCGTGCGCCAATCGAGCGGCGAATCGCGGGCCTCCTGCACGCGCAGGCCGGCAAAGCCTGCTCCGTGCGGCAATTGCCGAGCCGGCGAATCGGCGGGCATATGGAATACGCTTGGATCGTAAATGAGCGCGCGCGCCTGTCCGGCCGCGACCACATGCATTTCGACGGCCTTCGGAAAATATTTGCCGAGATGAAAGAAGCTCACCGGAAAAGGCCCCGGTCCGGTGGCGTAAAGCGCTTGGTCGACGTCGAATTTGATCTTGCCCCAAGCTTCATAATCGATCTTGGCGACGATCTCCGGGGCGGGTCGTGCCGGTCCCGCATAGGGCTCCTTCGCCATGCGTCGCGCCGTTTCCTTGAGCTGATCGAAGGAAAATGGCTGCGGCGCCCCCAGTTTGAGACCGCTCGCGGCGCCCTCGCTCTTCTCCGCGTGAGCAAGCCCCAGCGTCGCGGCTGCGGCGGCTTTCAGAAAAGTCCGTCGGTTGGGTGGGATCATAGGTTCGCGGGGCTGTCAGAAAATACCGAAAATCCCGCGCCTCACTGTCGGATCGGCTCGTTCTTGAGCGCAGTCCTCATAAAATAGAAGAGCAGGACGAAACCGCAGAGCGCAAAAAATGCCTCGAAAATGCGGCTGACCACCGGTGCAAGCTGCAAAAGACCACCCAAGGCCCACCCCGCGGCCCAGGACGCACCAACCACTTCGGTGCCGACGAGGACGCCGACCGCGACGATGGTCGATAAATGCAGGAGGTTGATTTTTTTGGGTTCCGGCACGTTGCGTGGCTTTCCCGCTCGGCGAGTTTCCGCGCCCACTATACCATGCCGCCCCGCCGGGCAAGCCGAACGCCGGGTAAGCGATCTAAAATCCTGGAGCTGAGGCAGGCAAAGCTGCGCCCGGTAACCGAGCCGGAATGGGCAACGTCGCCGGAGAGACTTTGGACCGCTTTGTAAGCGATCCGCTCGTTGCGTCTTCGCCGCGGATGCGGCAACGGGCAGGTGCCCGGCTTGCCGCCAATTCCTTAATATTTAACCGCTTTCGGAGCGCCGTGCGAGGCATGGCCGCCTTTGCGTCCGGCCTCAGACGCGAGCTGATGGTTCTGCGAAAAGCTCCGTTTGTTCGGACTTACGCTTTGCCCGCCTTTGCGGCCGGCCTGGGCCGCGAGACCGGGATTTTGTGAGAAGCTGCGCTTTTCGTGCGGCACGCTTTCCCCGCCTTTGCGCGCGATGGCGCGCTGTTTCTCGGGGTCCATGGACGCGAAGCCCCTGGTTGATGTCCTGTGCTGAAAGTCGACCGAATTGCTCATACGGCATACCTCTCGCTAATTGGCGCTCTGGGCTGTGCCCACCAACGCACCGCGGCGACGAAGGTTCCGGCGACGGAATATGGAACGTCCCCACGGGCTTAGCCGTTCATCCGAGGCGCTTTTACCTGCAAGGCCGCGCAAAATCGTATCGGCAGACCGGGCTTTTTTGCGATTGCGCAGATCGAGCGCCGCGAACCGCGTTAGGATTAATGACAATGGATACGCAGCTTGAAGGCCGCCATAAACGATCGGCGGCGCCGATCATGCTATCGCATCCGCGGAGTAAAGGCATGGAGAAGGAAATGTCTGATCTCGAAAACATCGGAGAGCAGGCTCGGCACGATCTTACCGCCGACCTCGCCGATCTTCGCAACGACATCTCGAAATTGTCGGCTTCGGTCTTGGAACTGGTTCAGAACCAGGCTGCGGCGGCAAAGCAGCAAGTGCTCGGCGCGGCCGATGACGCACGGCAGAAATTCTCCGCGCAAACCGCCGAAGCGAAGGATCGTCTGAGCGCGATTACCACGGATCTCGAGAACTCGATCGAGCGCAGCCCGTTCACGGCGGTTTTCGCCGGGGCGGTTGCCGGGTTCCTGATCGGGATTTTGATCCGCCCGCACAAATGAGCGGATTTCTGACCCGCCAATTGGGCGAAATCACCGCTCTCTTCGAAGCCTCGGGCCGGCGCTTGGCAACAAGCATCGCATTGCTTGTCGCGGCCTTCATTTTCGTATTGGCGAGTCTCGGGTTCCTGTCGGTCGCTCTTTATCTTTGGGCCGCGGAACGGACGGAGCCGATGATCGCAGCGCTGGCGGTCGCGGGCCTTCACATCGCCGTTGCCGGCGTATTGTTCCTGGCTTTTTGCTGGAAGGGCCGGATCCGTTCGAGGAAAACCGTCGCATCCAATTCCATTCCCGAAGATCCGGTCGACGTCGGTCGCGCGCAGTTCGCCGAGAACCTCGATCAGACCGTGGCGCCGCTCATTGCGGTTCTCCACGATGCAAACATGAAGCCCGAAGAAGCCACGCTTCGACTTGGCGTCGCGTTGACCAAGCAGGTCGGGCCGCTTGCCTTGGTCGCACTTGCGCTCGGCGCCGGCTTTATCTTGGCGCGCAGATTGACCACGCCAAGCAAGGACTGATGCACGGAAGCTTATACTTGGCGACGACGCAGCGCGGTTCCCGGGACCTCAAATAATTTCCTTCTTTTCTTCTTGCACGTCACGTTGTTAGATTTGCCGTAGAGAATGTCGTGTGGGCATTAAAGGGATCTCGCCCTGCGTTGTACAAGGGGCGCTTCGGGCATGGGACGACGCGATGCAATCGAAGCGAATGCAATGAACAGGGATCAAGCCGAACTCGTTCCCCTATCCCGAGCGCCATGGCGGCCGCTTCCGGTTTTTGCGGCCGAACGCGAAGGCGGTGCCGTTTCGCCGGACCAAATCGCGCGCATCTTGATCGTCGAGGACGACTATTTCGTC
>JASHSW010000084.1 GCA_030038595.1 Methylovirgula sp. | reverse complement strand
GCGGTCCCCTACGACCGGTTCCGCGATCGTGTGATGTTTCCGATCGCCGATCGCCGCGGCCGCGTCATCGCGTTCGGCGGGCGTGCGCTTGGCGCCGAGGTGCAGCCCAAATATCTCAACTCGCCGGAAACGCCGCTCTTCCACAAAGGCGCGATCCTCTACAACCACGACAAGGCGCGCCAAGCCGCGCACGAGCGCGGCACGGTGATCGTCGTCGAGGGCTATGTCGATGCGATCTCGATGGCGGCTGCCGGCTTCCCGAACACGGTCGCGCCGCTCGGCACGGCGTTGACGCCGGAGCAATGTGGGCTGTTGTGGAAAATGGCAGAGGAACCGGTGCTGTGTTTCGACGGCGACCGCGCCGGCCGCAAGGCCGCCTATCGCGCCGTCGACATGGCGCTGCCGCTGATCGGCGTCGGGCGGTCGCTGCGTTTCGCGCTGCTGCCCGAGGGGCAGGATCCCGACGATCTCGCCCGCGCAGGGGGCTCCGCGGCGATCGCCGAGGTGCTCGCCGCCGCTTTGCCGCTCGTCGATCTCATTTGGCAGCGCGAGAGCGAAGAAGAGCCGCTTGCGACGCCGGAGCGCCGCGCCGGATTTGAGCGCCGCCTCGCCAATCTCTGCGCCGAGATCCGCGACGAGACGTTGCGGCGCCATTATCAGGCCGAATTCCGCAACCGGCTCGCGGCGCTGTTCGCTCCGGCGCAGCCCACCTCAAACCGCCGGCCGCAACGCTTTGCGGCGCGGCGCGGAACGCGCGGGGAGGGACCGCAAACCTACCTCCTGCAGCCGTTGCACATCGGGTCGAGCTTGGCGCGCTCGCCGTTGCTGCGCGCCAAACCCACCGGCGTATCCGCTCGGGAAGGTTTGATTTTACTTCTCTTTCTCAACCATCCGCAGCTCCTTGACACCTATCACGAACCGCTCGCCGAGCTCGAGCTTGGCAGTTCGGACGCACAGGCGCTGCGGCAGAAATTGCTCGACCTTTGGGCCGATCGCCACCTCGAAGCCGACGAGCTCGGGGCCGAGGTCGAGCGCGCCGGGCTTGGCGCCGCCCGGCGCAAGCTCGAATCGCTTGTCGGTCACGCGAGCCTTTGGACGGTATCGCCGCAGGCCGCCGACAGCGACGCCGAGGAATCCTTGAAACAAGCGCTGGCCTTGCACCGTAAGATGCGGGCCCTACATAGGGAACTTGTCTTGGCGCGAGAGGCTTTGGCCGGGGACACGAGCGAGATCAATCTCGCGCGGCTGAAGTCCATCCAGGAGCAATTGTCGGTATTGGCCGGGACAGAAGCCGTCATCGAAGGATTCGGCGCGGCTTCCGGTCGGCAAAGCGGAATTTTGTGAAGGATTTCTCGTGCCGCTCCGCTTGCGTGGAGAAGCGCTTGAAGAAATTATGCGTTTCCGGTCTGGCGGGAGGAAGGATCGGCAGGACGCGACTGCGGGGAGGCCGCCTGGCCTGGGCATTGCGGGCAGCCCGGTTGCGGTCTTCGGTCCATGCAATCGCAGCAATCCCGGCGGATTGGCGCTCGACATTGCCCGGACAAGGGCGCTCCGCTCGGGGGAAGCGCAACTCGGATCGATAGAGGATTGAATGGCGAAGAAAGACAACGAAAAAGCCGAAACCGAGGGCGCCGCCGCCGCCGAGACGACCGATAGTCCGCTCCTCGATCTTTCGGATGCCGCCGTCAAGCGGATGATCAAGCTCGCCAAGAAACGCGGCTTCGTCACCTATCGCGAATTGAACGCCGTGCTGCCGTCGGAGGAGGTTAATTCCGAGCAGATCGAAGACATTCTCGCCATGCTCAACGAAATGGGCATCAACGTCATCGAGAGCGAAGAGGCCGAAGAAGCCGACGCCGAGGAAGGCGAAGAGGAAGAGATCGAAGGCGGCGAACTCGTCGAGATCACCCAGCCCAAGGCGCTCGCCACGAAATCCTCCGAACCCGCCGATCGCACCGACGATCCGGTGCGCATGTATCTGCGCGAGATGGGCTGCGTCGAGCTTTTGTCGCGCGAGGGCGAGATCGCCATCGCCAAGCGCATCGAGGCCGGCCGCGAGGCGATGATCGCCGGGCTCTGCGAGAGCCCGCTGAGCTTCCAGGCGATCATCATCTGGCGCGACGAATTGAACGACGGCAAAGTACTGCTGCGCGACATCATCGATCTCGAGGCGACCTATGCCGGGCCCGACGGCAAGAACACCCCGAAGATCGACATGACCGCGCCGGGCGCCCAGGAGGCGCTCGCCGCGCAGCGCGCCCCCGCCACCGCGCCGCTCACCCCGCCCGCCGGACTGCGTCCCGCCTCGGAGGAAGACGGCGAGACGCCGGCGCTTGAGGAGTCCTTCGACGACGAAGAGGACATGGAGAATTCCGTGTCGCTCTCGGCGATGGAGGCCGAACTCAAGCCGAAAGTGCTCGACACGTTCGACCGCATCGCCGACGCCTATAAGAAGCTGAACAAGCTGCAGGTGCAGAACGTCGAGAACAAGTTGAAGAACGAGACGCTCACCCCCGCGCAGGAGCGCCGCTACAAGGCGCTGAAGAAAGAGATCGTCACCGACGTCAAATCGCTTTCCCTCAATCAGAACCGCATCGACGCGCTGGTCGAACAACTCTACGACATCAACAAGCGGCTCATCGGCTTCGAGACGAAACTGCTGCGCCAGGCGGAAGAGAGCGGCGTGGCGCGCGAGGATTTCCTGAAGGCCTACCAGAATTCGGAACTCGATCCGAAATGGCTGCTGCGCATTTCCAAACTCGGCGGCCGCGGCTGGAAGGACTTCGTCACCCGCCGCAAGGAGAAGATCCGCCAGATTCGCACCGACATCCACGGGCTCGCGACCGAGACGGGGCTCGAGATCCAGGAATTCCGCAAGATCGTGCATGTCGTGCAGAAGGGCGAACGCGAAGCGCGCCAGGCGAAGAAGGAAATGGTCGAGGCGAACCTGCGGCTGGTGATCTCGATCGCCAAGAAATACACCAACCGCGGTCTTCAATTCCTCGATCTGATCCAGGAAGGCAACATCGGCCTGATGAAGGCGGTCGATAAGTTCGAATACCGGCGCGGCTATAAATTCTCGACCTATGCGACCTGGTGGATCCGGCAGGCGATCACCCGATCGATCGCCGATCAGGCGCGCACCATCCGCATCCCCGTCCATATGATCGAGACGATCAACAAGATCGTGCGCACCTCGCGCCAGATGCTGCATGAGATCGGCAGAGAGCCGACGCCCGAGGAGCTTGCCGAAAAGCTCGCCATGCCGCTCGAAAAAGTCCGCAAGGTTCTAAAGATCGCCAAAGAGCCGATCTCGCTCGAGACGCCGATCGGCGACGAAGAGGATTCGCATCTCGGCGATTTCATCGAGGACAAGAACGCGATCCTGCCGATCGACGCGGCGATCCAATCGAACCTGCGCGAGACCACCACGCGGGTTCTCGCCTCGCTGACGCCGCGCGAGGAGCGCGTGCTGCGCATGCGCTTCGGCATCGGCATGAACACCGATCACACGCTCGAAGAAGTCGGCCAGCAGTTCTCGGTGACGCGCGAACGCATCCGCCAGATCGAGGCGAAGGCGCTGCGGAAATTGAAACATCCGAGCCGGTCGAGGAAGCTTAGGAGCTTTCTGGATAATTGAGGCCGTGGGTTCCCGGGAATCGCGTGGACAACGGGACGGATGGCGGTCACGGCACCCGAACCCGCTATCGACTGAGCGCTCCTTGAGAGATAGCTTTCCGGCCGATGGAGCTTTTCTCAGCAGCCGGAATCGATCTGCCGCCGGGTAGCCGCGGGCGCGGCAGACGCG
>JASHSW010000083.1 GCA_030038595.1 Methylovirgula sp. | reverse complement strand
GATTTTGCCGCCGTGGCGCTCGCCTTCATCATCGAGCGCAACGAAAACTGGCGGCTGATGCTGTGGCTCGGCCTGCAACGATTCTGCTATCGGCAGATCCTTTATTACGTGGTCGTGAAATCGGCGATCACAGCACTGCTCGGACCGTTCGTGGGGTGGGGCAAACTCGATCGCAAAGCGACCGTCAGCCTGCCGCCGTTGACCGAGGGCGAACCGCGCTTCGAGGCGGCATCCTATCGGGATTGACCGCGGACGGGCCGGGAGAGTGCCAGGCCTATCTTTGCGCGTCGCTGCAAGGATCGAGGCTCGGCGGATGCCGAATGCCGACGATCGATCCGGTCGGAGTATAGTCGACGTCGCCGCGCAATTGATCGGCGTGCGCCACTTCGACGCGTTCGTAGAACCGTGCCAGCACGCCGTTCTTCTTCGAAGCGTAGTGCAGCACGTCGGCCGCCGCAACGAAGAGCACGGCCATGACGGACATTGCAAGCGCCATGCTTTCAAAGCTCGACCCGCGCTCGTCGCGCAGGAATGTACGCAGGCGCATGACTTTCCGTCTCCCAGCCGTCCCGTTCGAGGATGCGATGGCAAGGTTAAGAGAAAGTTGACGAGTTTTGCAAAAATGTGCCGAGTGCGCCGCTAGACCACCACAAGTTCGGTCGCAAACGCGGCGCGTTCCTGGATGAAGGCAAAGCGAGCTTCGGGCTTGTTGCCCATCAGCCGCTCGACCGACTCCGTCGTTTCCTCGGTATCCTCGGGGAGAACCACCACGCGCAGGAGGGCGCGCCGGCGCGGATCCATGGTGGTTTCCTTGAGTTGATTGACCTGCATTTCGCCAAGCCCCTTGAAACGGCTCACTTCCACTTTGGCTTTGCCGGTGAGCACCGAGCGCAGCAATTCGTCGCGATGCACGTCGTCGCGCGCATAGACGTGGGTTGCGCCCTGGGTCAGACGATAGAGCGGCGGCACGGCGAGGTAGAGATGGCCGCCTTCGATGAGCTTCGGCATCTGCCGGTAGAAGAAGGTGATCAACAGCGAAGCGATATGCGCGCCGTCGACGTCCGCGTCGGTCATGACGATGATTTTTTCGTAGCGCAGGTCCTCTTGCCGATAATGCGCGCCGGTGCCGCAGCCGAGCGCCTGGATCAGATCGCCGATCTGCTGATTGCCGGCCAGCTTGTCGCGGGTGGCGCTGGCGACGTTGAGGATCTTGCCGCGCAGCGGCAGCACGGCCTGGTTTACCCGGTCGCGCGCCTGTTTCGCCGAGCCGCCTGCCGAATCGCCTTCGACGATAAACAATTCGGAACCGCGCGCGCTTGTGTTCGAACAGTCGGCCAGCTTCCCCGGCAAGCGAAGCTTGCGGCCGACATTCTTGCGCGCCACGTCCTTTTCGGCGCGCCGCCGCAGCCGCTCTTCGGCGCGTTCGACGGTGAAATCGAGAAGTTTGAGGGCCGCCGACGGCGCCGCGGCGAGCCAATGATCGAAACCGTCGCGGATCGTCGCATCGACGATGCGCGCCGCCTCCTGGCTCATCAACCGGCTCTTGTTCTGGCCTTGAAACTCCGGATCGCGGAGAAACACCGAAATCAGCGCCGCGCAGGAGCCCATAATATCTTCGCTTTGCAGGGCGGCGGCGCGTTTCGATTGGCCGAGGCGCTCGGCATGATCCTTCAGGCCGCGCAGCAGCGCGGCGCGCAGACCCGCCTCGTGGGTGCCGCCGTCTGCCGTCGGAATGGTGTTGCAATAGGAATGAGCAAAGCCGTCATCCTCGGCGAGCCAGGCGATCGCCCATTCGAGCGAACCGTGGCCGCCGGGCTTGTCTACCTTGCCCGCAAAGATCTGTTCGAGGACGAGCTCTTTGCCTTCGATATCTTGGGCGAGGTAATCTTTCAGCCCACCCGGGAAGTGAAACACGGCTTCCGAGGGAATCTCGGCCCCCGCTTCGAGCAATTGCGGCGCGCAATGCCAGCGGATTTCGACGCCGCCGAACAGATAGGCCTTGGCGCGCGCCATGCGCAATAGGCGCGCCGGTTTGAATTTCGCGCCCTTGCCGAAAATCTGTTCGTCTGGCTTGAATCGGATCTTGGTGCCGCGTCGATTGGTGACGCGGCCGATCTCCTCGAGTTTGCCCTTCGGAACGCCGCGTTCATAGATCTGGCGGTAAAGTTTTTGGCCGCGCGCGACTTCCACTTCGAGCCGTTCGGAAAGCGCATTGGTTACGGATACGCCGACGCCGTGCAGGCCGCCCGAAGTCATGTAGGCGCCGGAATCGAACTTCGCGCCGGCATGCAGCATCGTCATGATCACTTCGAGTGCCGATTTCTTGGGGAACTTGGGGTGCGGTTCGACCGGGATTCCGCGCCCGTTGTCGATAACGCTGAGAAACCCGCTTTGCTCCAGGGTCACGTCGATGAACGTCGCGTGACCGGCGACCGCCTCGTCCATCGAATTGTCGAGCACCTCGGCGAAGAGGTGATGCAGCGCCGGCTCGTCGGTCCCCCCGATATACATGCCGGGGCGGCGGCGGACAGGCTCAAGGCCTTCGAGGACCTCGATCGAAGCAGCCGTATATCCGGCCTCGCTCGGCCCGCCGCCGCGCACGCCGTTGGTCCTGCCGGGCGGCGGCTGTTTGCGTGCCGTATTGCCGAAGAGGTCGCCGTGATTTGCCATTTCGAAGTCTCAGGGGAGTAAGCCAAACATAGTGATTCGCCTAGGAGTTTACCGCAAAGGTCGGAAGCGGGCCGAGGCTCGAACCAATCCGCCGAATTGGCCCGAACAACCCTAACGCGATGTTAACCTGGGGTGCCGAGCCGGAAGATGGCATAGCTGCCGCTTTGCTCGGGCAGGAGACAAACCATGGATCGACGCCTGCTCTTGAAATCGCTCTCCTTCGTGTTGGTGGGCAGCCGCGCGCTCTGGGCGACAAGCGCCCGCGCCAACGATCCCGGCTATTACTGCGCAACGAACGACATGGCCGTGGTCGTAAGCGCGTCGCCCACCTCGCCGGGGCCTGGCTGGACGCGACGCACCTTGCAGCAGGCGATCGAAATTGCCCAAAAGGCACGCAAGCCGCTCAATCTCCTCGGCGGCATCTATTTGGCCGATCGCCTCGTTATTTCCGCGCCCATCGAGATCTATGCGATGCCCGGCGCGGCATCGATCCAGCCCTCCGGCTCCGACTCCTTGAATATCACGATCGACACTGTCGATGACGTGACGATCCGCGGCCTCGCGCTTTCCGGAAAAAAACTCCCATTTGCCGAACCGGCGGGCCTGATGTTGCCGCTTCCGGCGATGGGCGAATATGGCCGCATTCCCAACTTCAACGGCATCATCGCCGCGCATCGCGTTGAGCGATTGCGGATCGAAGATTGTACGATCGGCGGGTCGAGCGCCTGCGGCGTGGCGCTTTGGAACTGCCGGGCCGCAGAAATTCGCGGCAATCAATTCGCCGACAACATGGTGGCCATCTATTCGACCAATGGTGCGGAAAATCTCATCGCCGACAATACCGTCGGCAGGAGCGGCGATGCCGGCATCATCGTCTGGCAAACCCCGGCGAATTTCGACGCCACGATCATCCGCGGCAATCATGTCGATGCCACAACCGCGCTGACGACCTCGACCAACACCGAAGTCGGCGGCAGCGGCTATTTCGGCAATGGCATCTATGCCTGGCAGGCCAACGATCTGATCATCGCGGAGAACGTCTGCACACGATCGACGTTCAGCGGCATCCGTCTGTTGGATTGCTACAACTGCAACGTCTCGAACAACCAGATCCTGGAATCCGGCGAAACGGCGCTGATGATCGAGGCGCCGTATGGGTCGAAACCCGGGCCGGTCACCGAGATTCCCTTTACCACTTCGGGGCCGGCGAGCCCGCACTACGAAGGCGCGGTTGTTTCCGGCAACGTGGTGGTCGGCGCCGGCAACGGGATCACGATTACCAACGTCTGGACGGGAGGCCGGCGCGTCGCGATCAACGGCAATCAGGTGAAGACGATCAAGATCTATACGCTGCGAACCTCGGATCCGCAGAACCCGAGCTATCTCACCGGAGGGTCGGGGATCGCGGCCGAAGGCGACGTGGTGGTCAGCGGCAATATGGTCGAGGACTGCGAGGGGCCGGGGATCCTTCTCTATGACGTCGGCGTCGAAGGTTCTTCGTTCGAGACCACGGCTTCGGCGATCGGTAATACGGTGAAGAATGCGCCGCTCGGCATAGGTTTCCATCAGCAATGGCCGGGCGAGACACGTTTTCCAAACTTCATCTTGATCGAGGGAAACATTCTTCAAGGTTACACGCAGGGTTCGATTATGGCGATCGTTTGGACCTTCGATGCGCACGGCAACGTAAACGGCTATACGCTCGCCGACGGAAAAGATTGGGGGCGTACCGCGAGCGGGCCGGCCTATGTCGGCAAGCCTTATCCGAATGTCGCAATCGGGCCGAATTACGCGCTGGGCGGGTGAACCTGATGGCGCCGACGCAATGCGGCCCATGAGAGCCGCATGGCGTCGCAAATCCGCGGGCGTTCACACGGAATAATACATATCGAATTCGACGGGGTGGGGGGTCATTTCGAAGCGCAGGACCTCGCCCATTTTGAGTTCGATATAGCTGTCGATGAAATCGTCGTCGAAGACGCCGCCGGCTTTGAGGAAGCTGCGGTCCTTGTCGAGGTTGGTGAGCGCCTCGCGCAGCGAGCCGCACACCGTCGGGATCTTTTTCAGCTCCTTGGG
>JASHSW010000082.1 GCA_030038595.1 Methylovirgula sp. | reverse complement strand
GTGGGCTTCTCAGGCAAGTCCGCGGCGGCGGCGACCTGTTCCCCCGATAAGCTCGGCGTTGCCCGCACCCTGGCGCTTTCGACCGAGGGCGGTTTCGAAGTGGGCTTCAAGTCCTATCCGCAAAGCCTCGATCTCGCCGACCGCGAAGTGGTGCTGACCTTCGATGACGGCCCCTCTCCGAAGACCACGCCGGCCGTGCTCGCCGCGCTCAGCCGGGAATGCGTCGAGGCGACCTTCTTTTTGATCGGCCGCAACGCCCTGGCCGATCCGGCACTGGTGCACCGCGAAATCGCCGAAGGCGATACGATCGGCAACCACACCTATTCGCATCCGATCCTGCGGCTTTTGACGGATGGCGCGGCGCGCGCCGACATCGATAAAGGGTTCGCGGCGGACGAAGAGACGGCGGGCCAGCCGACCTCATTCTTCCGCTTTCCCGGTTTTGCCGACACGCCTGCCCTTCTCGCCTGGCTGAAGAGCCGCAACATCGGCATCTTCGGCGCGGATCTCTGGGCCTCCGACTGGCTAAAGATGACTCCGGACGAAGAGCGTAAGCTCGTGCTGGAACGGCTCGAAAAAGCCGGTCGCGGCATCCTGCTGCTGCACGATACGAAAGAATCGACCGCGGCGATGCTACCGGCGCTACTGCGCGACCTCAAGGCGCGCGGGTTCAAGATCGTGCACATCGTGCCCGGCAATGCCAAGCCCGTGTTCCGCAAGGCGCCGCCCGGTTGGACCTCCGAGACGGAAGCGATCCTCGCCAAAGTCCTGAAAACGCGCGCCAAGAAACGGGTGAGCCCCGCCGCCGCGCATTTGCCGGAATAGGATGTGGATGGTGCGGCCAAGAGGACTCGAACCTCCACTGGTTGCCCAACTAGCACCTCAAGCTAGCGCGTCTACCAATTCCGCCATGGCCGCGAAGGCCGTGTCGTCTAACAAAAAGGCCCACCCCTGACAAGGCTCGCCGTCGCCCCGCGCTCGATGCGCCCGCAATCCCGAACGCCGCCGATCGAATGGCGCGTCATCGCCGGCCACACGCCCTATGAAGCGGCGGTCGCGGCCATGCAAGCGCGCGTCGAGGCGATCGCTGCCGGCAAGGCACGCGAAGCTGTTTTTCTCATCGAACATCCGCCGCTTTACACTGCCGGCACTTCGGCCGGCGAAGTCACGGGCGATTTGCCGTTTCCGCTCTACCGTGCCGGGCGCGGCGGGCAGGTCACCTATCACGGTCCGGGCCAGCGCATCTGTTATGCGATGCTCGACCTTAACCGCCGCACACCGGATCTGCGCGGTTTCGTGGCGGCACTCGAAACATGGATGATTGCCACGCTGGCGCATTTCGACATACGCGGCGAACGGCGGGAGGAGCGGGTCGGCATCTGGGTCGCACGCCCCGATAAGCCGCCGGGTCCAAGCGGAGAGCCGGCGGAAGATAAGATCGCTGCAATCGGCATCCGCGTGCGCCGATGGGTTTCCTTCCATGGCGTGGCGCTCAATGTCGATCCGGACCTGGCGCATTTCGCCGAGATCGCTCCCTGCGGGGTGAGCGCGCCGCAGCTCGGCACAACGAGCCTTCGCGATCTCGGCTGCAACGCATCCATGAGCGAGGTCGACCTCGCTTTGCGGAATGAATTCGAGATGATTTTCGGCAAAACCGAACTTGCCGCACGGGATTCCTGACGTTCACGCCGTCCCGCGCTGCGCGAATTCGCCCGTTTCGCCCATCTCTCCGAGCGCCGCGCGATCGGCCTCGAAAATATCGAGCCGTTCGACATGCGCCTGCGAGGGGCCGCGACGGCAGACCTCGCAAAGCGCGGCGACGGCGGACTCGGAGCCGCCGAAAACTGCCTCGACCTCGCCGTTGTCGCGGTTGCGCACCCAGCCTGCGATGCCGCGCGCCTCGGCGTGGCGCTGCACGAAGGCGCGAAAGCCCACGCCCTGCACGCGACCGCTAACCCGCACGCGAACGATTTTTTCGAAGCTGGTCATGGGTCATGGCCGTCGTCATGATGGGCCATAGAGCGCGCATGCGGCCTTGGAAACCTACTCGTGCCGCCTTTTGAAGTCGGCGACATAGAGCGCCGCCATCTGCTTATCGTTGTCGTTGGCTGCGGCGGCGGCCTTGCCATAAAGATCGATGATCCACTGGTCTTTCTTTTGGGCTACGGCCGCGTCGCGCGCCAACGTCAGCCACATCAGGCCGAGGCCGCGTTGGCAGGGCACGCCGTCGCGGCCGGCGAACAGCAGTTGGCCGAGCAGAGCCTGCGCCTCGGCGTGGTTCTTGTCGGCGGCAAGGTGCAGCCAGCGCGCCGCCTGCGCGGCATCTTTCTCGACCCCGTCGCCGTCGAGATACATGCGGGCCAGGTCGTATTGGGCATTTGGATCGCCGAAATTGGTCGCCGCGTATTGGAACATGGCAAGCGCCCGCTGCGGGTCCGGCGGCACCTTCGCGGCGATGCCGTTGAGACTGTAGGCGCCCACCGCGACGAAGGCGCTCGAGACCACCGGCAGTTCGCGCGGGTCGGGATTGTCCTCGTCGTAGTCTTCGACGATCTGCGAGAAATATTCGTAGGCCTGCATGTCGTCATGCGGCACGCCATCGCCGTCGGCATACATTTTGGCGAGCTTCCAACGGGCCAGCGATTCGCCGCCTGCGGCGGCATATTTCAGCGCTTCGAGTCCGGAGCGCGAATCGCCGGTCTTGAAATCCTCGAGGCCGGCCCGCAGTGCCGCCTGCGGATTTTTGAAGATCTGCAACGGCGTGGTCTTGTCAGTTGCCGCCGCCGTCTGCGTCGTGCCGTCAAACGCCAAGCCGGCGGGCGCAAGAATGCCCGCCGCGCCGAGGAACGCCGCGGCGCCAATCATCGCAAAAAGAGCGCCGCGCCTAGATGTCTGCATAGCACTGCGTCTCGCCCGCCGCGCCGGGATGGGTGACCGCGCCGTAACGCGCCGGACCCACGATCTGCGCGTATTTATAGAGCGCCCCGGAGCCGAACTCGGTCGGCCGCGGCTTCCAATTTTTTCTGCGTTCCGCGAGGTCCGCGTCGGAGACGCGAAGCTCGATCGTCCGTTTCAGGGCGTCGATGGCGATGATGTCGCCATCGCGGACCAGCGCGATCGGGCCGCCGACCGCCGCTTCCGGTCCGACATGCCCGATGCAAAAGCCGCGCGTCGCGCCGGAAAAACGTCCGTCGGTGATCAACGCCACCTTGTTGCCCATGCCTTGGCCATAAATCGCCGCCGTCGTCGACAGCATCTCTCGCATGCCCGGACCGCCGCGCGGCCCCTCATAGCGGATGACGATCACGCATCCCGACGGATAGCGGCGGCTCGACACCGCCTCGAAACAGGCCTCCTCGCTGTCGAAGCACAGCGCCGGCCCCTCGAAAGTGAGTTTGTCCTGATCGATGCCGGCGACCTTCACGAGGGCGCCGTCGGGAGCGAGATTGCCTTTGAGACCGACGATCCCGCCGCTCGAATTGATCGGCTTATTGGCCGGCCGGACGACATCCTGGGCAGGATTCCATTTCACGCTCGCCAGATTCTCGGCCATCGTACGGCCGGTCACGGTGAGGCAGTCGCCGTGCAGGAAGCCGTGTTCGAGCAGGGTCTTCATCAGCAGCGGGATACCGCCGGCCTCGAACATGTCCTTGGCGACGTAGCGGCCGCTCGGCTTCAGATCGGCGATGTAGGGCGTGCGCTCGAAGACCTTGGCGACGGCGAAAAGGTCGAAATCGATACCGCATTCATGCGCGATCGCCGGGATGTGCAGCGCACCATTCGTCGATCCGCCGGTGGCGGCGACGACGACGGCGGCGTTTTCCAGGGCCTTGCGCGTCACGATATCGCGCGGGCGGATTTTACGCGCCAGCAGTTCCATGACCATTTCGCCGGCCGTTTCGCAGAACCGGTCGCGGATCTCGTAGGGCGCCGGGGCGCCGGCCGAATACGGCAAGGCGAGCCCGATCGCCTCGGAGACCGTCGCCATGGTGTTGGCGGTGAACTGTGCGCCGCACGAGCCGGCCGACGGACACGCAACCGTCTCGAGCTCGTCGAGATCTTCCGCCGATATCGTACCGACCGAATACCGGCCGACCGCTTCGAAAAGATCCTGCACCGTAACCGGACGGCCGCGGAAGCTGCCCGGCAAAATCGATCCGCCATAGATGAAGATCGACGGCACGTTGAGGCGCAGCATCGCCATCATCATGCCGGGCAGCGATTTATCGCAGCCGGCGATGCCAACGAGCGCGTCGTAGCAGTGGCCGCGCATGGTGAGTTCGACGGAATCGGCGATCACTTCGCGCGAGACGAGCGAAGATTTCATCCCTTGATGGCCCATCGCTATGCCGTCGGTGACCGCAATCGTGCAGAATTCGCGCGGCGTACCGCCCGCGGTGGCAACGCCCTTCTTCACCGCTTGTGCCTGTCGCAACAACGAGATGTTGCACGGCGCCGCCTCGTTCCAACAAGAAACGACGCCGACCAGGGGCTGATGGATTTCCTCGCGCGTCAGCCCCATCGCATAGAGATAGGAGCGATGCGGCGCACGTTCCGCGCCTTCCGTGACATGACGGCTGGGAAGTTTCTGCTTGTCGAATACGCGCACGTCCACTTGATCAACCCCGCTGTTCGAAAGTAAGCGACGGGCCCTCTCGAGGGATACCCAATGCCACGCGGGGACGCGGGCGAACGACTCCTGCTACTTCGGAACTCTGCTTAGCGTTTCGCTCGGCACCATGCCGCGCGACTGTCTCAACTCCATTCAAGCGCATCGAGCTTAGCCGGTGGTTTATGGCTGAAAAGCGGCTTTCTTCTCGCCTAGAGAAATCCCGTAGAAGATGATTCCAATCTGTGGCGCGAATGCCACAAACCGACGGTTCTTATTAAGCCTTAAGTAAAGCTGCGGCGCTGGAAGCTGCGTTCGCAGCGCGCCGCGTTCGCCGCCGATCAGTCCGACTTGCGGCTTGGCCAGGAACGCCCAAGAAAACGCGCGAAGGCGGAGAGCGCAGCATCGGAAACATGGTGCTCGATTCCTTCGGCATCAAGCTCCGCGCAATGCTCGGGCACGCCGATGGCGATGAGTAGATCGACGACCAGCCGGTGGCGGGCACGGACACGGGCGGCGAGATCGGCGCCTTGCGGCGTCAAAAACACGCCGCGATAGAGCTTGGACGTCGCCAGCCCCTCGCGCTTCAGACGGGCGATGCTCTTGATCGCGGTGGCGTGCGAAACGCCAAGCCGGCGCGCGATATCAATCGGACGCGCCTCGCCCTGCTTTGTCAGGAGATCGTCGATCAGCTCGACGTAGTCTTCGAGCACCGCCGTCGCCTGCGCGCTACGCGCCTTGCCGAACCGCTCGGCCTGCATGGCCTCGGTCGGGAGTTCAAGCTGCGGCAAAGCAACCTTCTTGGCACGCATCGGCAGGTCCTTAGCTGCACATGTGAAAATGCTCTTTCACATTGAATATTTCAATTGCGGAGCCATTTAAAGCCAAGTATTCTAATTGTGGCCTAGGCTACAAATTAAAGTTATATCCGGAGAATGCAGGATGCACGACGTCGCGGCGCCGACCGAAGGGATGAACCGGACGCAGATCGCCATTCGTGACGCGCTCGACGGCCGGCGTAGCGGTTGGCGGGCCATTCTTCCGATGACGGGACCGGCGGTGATCGTCTCGATCGCCTATATGGACCCCGGCAATTTCGCCACGAACATTCAGGCGGGCGCAAGATACGGCTACACTTTGCTCTGGGTCGTGCTGCTCGCCAACGTGATCGCGATGCTGTTCCAGGCGCTTTCCGCCAAGCTCGGCATCGTCACCGGCCGCAACCTTGCCGAACTCTGCCGGGAGCGCCTACCGCGGCCGCTCGTCTTGGCCATGTGGGTTGCCAGCGAGGTCGCCGCGATGGCGACGGATCTGGCCGAGTTCCTCGGCGGCGCGATCGGCCTTTCACTTCTCTTCCATTTGCCGCTGTTTTGGGGAATGGGCGTCACGGCGCTCGTCACCTATGCAATTCTGCTGGTCGAGCAGCGTGGTTTCCGGCCTATCGAGGTCATCATCGGCGCCCTGGTGGCGGTGATCGCCGTTTGTTATTTAATCGAGGTCTTCATCGCACCGGTGGACTGGGGCGCGGCGGTCGCCCATTCGATTGTTCCGCAACTGCCGGATGCGACGGCGGTTATGATCGCGGTCGGAATCATCGGCGCGACCGTGATGCCGCACGCCATTTATCTCCACTCGGGGCTCACCCAGACACGCGTGCCGGTGCGCGGCGATGCCGATCGCCGCAAGCTCATCGGCTATTCCAACCGTGAGGTAATCGTCGCCCTTACGATGGCGGGGCTCGTGAATATGGCGATGGTGATGATGGCGTCGGCAGCTTTCCACCTCGGCCACAGCGACGTCTCTGAAATCGAGACTGCCTATCACAGTCTGACGCCGCTGCTCGGCTCCGCCGCCGCTATCGTCTTTCTGATTTCGCTGCTTGCGTCCGGCGTGTCGAGCTCCGCGGTCGGCACCATGGCCGGGCAAACCATCATGCAGGGGTTCGTCGGCTTCAAAATCCCGATCTGGGTTCGCCGGGTCGTGACCATGCTGCCGGCTTTCGTGGTCGTCAGCCTCGGTGTCAACGCGACCACCGCGCTGGTCATCAGCCAGGTCGTCCTGAGCTTGACGCTGCCGATTCCAATGCTTGCCCTGACGGCGTTTACGCGGCGGCGCGACATCATGGGGGCTTTCGCCAACGGCCGCCCGACCCAAGCCGCAGCGCTCGTGGCGACCGTCACCGTGCTGTTCCTCAACGCGCTCCTGCTGCTGCTGACCTTCGGCGTCCAACTGCCGTTGCTATCTTGAGCGGCGCGCCTGTCCCATCCCTCAAGGAAGGGACAAAAATATTATTATATCGTATTGATATTATTTAACTATCCTGGCTGCGGGCCGGCATGGCAGGACTGCGGAACACTTGGAACATTGAATTTTTCGAATCTGCCACAATTGTCGCACCCGGCGAGCGCGAGCGCCGTGAGGAGCATGGCCAGCAGGAAAAGATGCCGTTTCAAGGTCCGACCCCCGAGCCTAACTGAACCTAACATAAGAGTTTTTGCTTTGCATCAGGACCGGCCCGCCGCTCTCCCATCGAGTTGAATAAGTCTTAACTCGGCAAAGCTATCGTTCTGATAAATTAGCGCCGGTCGCGCATCGCCGCCGGCAAATGCCGATTCGGGCATGCGGAAATATGGAAGAAGCACAAAATCTGCGATCGAACGAGCGGATCCGGGCTTTTCTGCGCGCCCAGATCATCTTCAATAATCGCATGTCGACGATCGACTGTATCATCAAAAATATCTCGCCGACCGGCGCGCGGATCGCGCTGAGCGACACGTTGACGGTCCCGACCGAATTCGAGATCTACATCCCGCAAAGGGGCCGCAGCCACCATGCCCGGCTGGTGTGGCGCGACAAGGATGCAATCGGCGTCGATTTTATCGACGTTCAGGGCGCCCCGGCTCTCACGTCCGGCGAGCCTCCGTCGGCCGGAACCGAAACGCGGCTGCGCGAACTCGAAGTCCAGAACGCCGAATTGAAGGCGCGGGTTCGCGTCCTCTCCAAACGGCTTGAAGACCTCGGCCAGGATCCGAACCTCGTGAACTAGCCGTTCACGTTACCTCGGTCATCCAGCCGTCCTTCAGCGTCACCCGCCGCGTCATCCGCACTGCCAGCGCTTCGTTGTGGGTGGCAACCAGCGCCGCCAGGCCTGTCGCTTTTGCCAGCGCCTCGAGCGTCTCGAATACGTGCTCGGCGGTCTTCGGATCGAGATTGCCAGTCGGCTCGTCGGCAAGCAGAATCCCAGGCCCGTTCGCCACCGCCCGGGCGATCGCGACCCTCTGTTGCTCGCCGCCGGAAAGCTCGGCCGGCCGATGCTTGGCGCGCGCCCCGAGCCCGAGGTAGTTGAGGAGTTCCAGGCTGCGGGTGCGGGCCTGTCGGCGGCTCAACCCGGCGATCATCTGCGGCAGCATGATGTTTTCGAGCGCGGTGAACTCCGGCAGCAGATGATGGAACTGATAAACGAAGCCGATCGCGTGGCGGCGCAGCGCGGTGCGCGCGTCGTCGTTCAGCCGGGTTGTCGCTACGCCGTCAATATAGACCTCTCCCCCGTCCGGACGCTCGAGCAGACCGGCGATGTGCAATAGCGTCGACTTGCCGGCTCCGGAAGGGGCGACAAGCGCCACGGATTGTCCGGCGAAAAGCCCGAAATTCCCGCCGCGCAGGACGCAAAGCGCGCTCTCGCCTTGCTGAAAGCGGCGCTCCACGTTTTCGAGCTGGAGGACGGGCTGCATGTCACTCGTAGCGCAAAGCTTCGACCGGATCGAGCCTGGCGGCCCGCCAGGATGGATAGAGCGTCGCAAGGATGGACAGAACGAGCGTCATGCCAACCACCGAGGCGACGTCGCGCGGATCGACCACCGACGGCAGCCGCGACAGGAAGTAGAGTTCAGCGGGGAAAAGATTTGCATGAAGAAGCCGGTTCAGAAATTGCCGGATCGGCTCGACGTTGTCGGCGACGACGAGGCCCAGAAGAAACCCGGCCAGCGTTCCGGCGACGCCGATCGACGCTCCGGTGATAAGGAAGATCCGCATGATCGTGCCGCGTGTCGCACCCATGGTTCGCAGGATGGCGATATCGTGGCTCTTGTCCTTCACCAGCATGATGAGGCCGGAAACGATGTTCAAGGCGGCGACGAACACGATCAAGGTCAAGATGACGAACATGACGTTGCGTTCGACGTTGAGCGCATCGAAGAACGTCCGATTGCGCTGGCGCCAATCGGTCATGATCACCGGCCGGTCGACAGCGGTCTGTATTAGATCGCGCACCGCGTCGATATTTTCCGGATCATCGAGGAAAACCTCGATGACGCTCGCCTGGCCGTCCTCGTTGAAGAAGCTCTGCGCCAACGGCAGAGGCATATAGACGAAGATTCCGTCGAACTCGGCCATGCCGATCTGAAAGATCGCATCGACGCGATAGCTCTTGACGCGCGGCACGACCCCGAACGGCGTCTGCGCGCCGTTGCCGGTAATGAGCTTGATCGTATCGCCGACGCGGAGATTGAGATTGTCGGCGAGCCTCTGGCCGATCGCCACGCCGCCGGCTTTGTCGAAGCCCGACAGCGTTCCGCTGCGTACCGTGCCGGCAATGCCCGGCAAACGCTTGATGTCCTTGCCTTCGATGCCGCGCACCAGAACGCCGGCCCCGGCCTGCGCGAAGCTCGAAGAAGCAAAAGCCGATCCCTCGACCATCGGAATTGCCATTTTGACGCCCGGCACGGCGGCGACGCGCCCCGCCGCCTTGTCGTAATCGGTGAGCGGCCGATCCGCCGCCTGGAGAAAAATATGTCCGTTGATGCCGACGATCTTATCGAGCAGATCCTTGTGAAAGCCGTTCATCACCGACATCACGACGATCAGCGTGGCAACGCCCAGCGTGATGCCGAGAAAGGAGAATCCGGCGATGACCGAAACATAGCCCGAAGACCGTCGCGCCCGAAGATAGCGCGTCGCGATCATCCATTCGAACGCTGCGAAAGGCATTATCGATCCTTTTCTCGCACGCGGCGGGGCTAGACGGCGAACCGGGCTATCGCTTCGCCGACGCTCATCATCTCCCGCGCCCCGGTGCGGCGCGTCTTCACTTCGACCTTGGCCTCGGCGAGCCCCTTGGGCCCGACGATGATCTGATACGGAAGGCCGATCAAATCGAGGCGCGCGAATTTCGCCCCGGGCCGCTCGTCCAGATCGTCATAAAGCACGTCGATCCCGGCCTTTTTGAGTGCGCCGTAGATCTTCGCGCAGGCGGCATCGCTTGCTTCGTCGCCGACCTTCAGATTGGCGATTCCGATCGCAAACGGCGCCACCGAATTCGGCCAGATGATCCCCGCTTCGTCATGATTGGCCTCGATCAAGGCGCCGACGAGGCGGGAGACACCCACGCCATAGGAGCCGCCGATGACCGGCCGTTCGACGCCGTCCGACCCGGTGACGAGGGCGCGCATCGGCCTGGAATATTTGTCGCCGAAATAGAACACCTGCCCGACCTCGATGCCGCGCCTGCGGACGCGTCTTTCCGGCGGCGTCTCGCGCTCGAAACGTGCCGGATCGTGGACTTCGTCGGTCGCCGCGTATAAGCGCGTCCAGTCCTTGATGATTGGTTCGAGATCGGCGTCATAATCGATCGACTCGTCGGGGATCGGCAGATCGAGAATATCGGCGTCGCAGAAGACGCCCGATTCGCCGGTCTCGGCAAGGATGATGAACTCGTGGCTGAGATCGCCGCCGATCGGCCCGGTTTCGGCGCGCATTGGAATGGCCCTGAGCCCCATGCGGTCGAAGATCCTAAGATAAGCGACGAACATGCGCTGGTAAGAGCGGCGCGCCGCCGGCTCGTCGATGTCGAAGGAATAGGCGTCCTTCATCAGGAACTCGCGGCCGCGCATGACGCCGAACCGCGGCCTTTGCTCGTCGCGGAACTTCCATTGGATGTGATACAGGATCTTCGGCAATTCCCGATAGCTGTGTACATAAGCGCGGAAGATCTCCGTGATCATATCCTCGTTGGTGGGCCCGTAGAGCAATTCGCGCTCGTGGCGATCCTTGATTCGCAACATCTCCGGCCCATAGGCGTCGTAACGGCCTGTCTCGCGCCAAAGCTCGGCGAGTTGGAGCGTCGGCATCAGGAGCTCGATGGCGCCGGCCCGGTCCATCTCCTCGCGCACGATCTGCGTGACTTTCTGGAGAACTTTGAAGCCGAGCGGCAACCACGCGTAAATGCCCGCCGCCTCCTGGCGGATCATACCGGCGCGCAGCATCAGCCGATGCGAAAGGATCTCGGCTTCCTTCGGCGTTTCGCGCAGGATCGGCAGGAAATAGCGGGAGAGAAGCATGGGTACCGGCGGAAGTGGACGAATCGCCGGCCGCCCTGGCTGCCGGACTTGTTTGCGCGCCAAACAATCGCAAAGGGGCGAAAAACACAAGCCACGTCAAAAGGGCGGCATCGGTCAATAACCCAAACCCGATCGGCGGCTTATTGTCTTTCCCCCCGCCTCTGCACATCTATTCGTTGGCGCATTTCGAGGAGAACGGCCGTTTTTACGCATCGATTCCGCCTCTTGTCGCTGTTTGGCTTCGACGTCTGGATCGACGCCTCGTGGCTATTGTTGGCGGCGCTCATCAGCTGGACCCTGGCGGAGGCCGTATTTCCCAGCGTGACGCCGCGGCTCGCGGCGGCGACCTATTGGTGGATGGCGATTGCGACGACGATCGGCTTCTTGTTTTCGATCGTCTTCCACGAGATGTCGCATTCGCTGGTGGCGCGTCGCTATGGCATGCCGATCCGCGGCATTACGCTTTTTCTGTTCGGCGGCGTGGCCGAAATGGAGCAAGAGCCGCCGAGCCCCAAGAGTGAGTTCCTCATGGCGGCGGCGGGGCCGGCGGCGAGCTTCGTGCTGAGCGCGGTCTTCTTTGCCCTCCTTGCGTTGGCCGACGCCTGGAAATCGCCGGCCGCGCTCAAAGACATGCTCTGGTATCTCGGGTTCCTCAACGCGGTTCTGGCCGTCTTCAATCTCATTCCGGCATTTCCGCTCGACGGCGGCCGTATGCTGCGTGCCGCGCTCTGGTCCTGGCGCAAGAATCTCCTTTGGGCGACGCGCATCGCCACGCGCGCCGGCGATGTCTTCGGCATTCTGCTCATCGTGCTCGGTGTGATCAGCATCGTCACCGGCAATTTCATCGGCGGGATGTGGCGCTTTCTCATCGGAATGTTCCTGCGCGGCGCCGCCTCGTCAAGCTATCGGGAGGTCCTTGCTCGAACCGCGCTCCAAGGCGTGCCGGTTTCCCGCCTGATGACCGCGCAGCCGATCACTGTGCCTGCGGACGCATCGATCGACACGTTCGTCGAAGATTTCGTCTATCGTTATCACCACCGCTCGTTTCCCGTCGCCTCGGACGGCGTCCTGCAGGGTTGCGTCGGGACGGAACAGGCGGCCAGCATCGAACGCGCCGCGTGGTCGAGGACGCGGGTCAGGCAAATCATGGCCCGCTGTCCGCCGGAAGAGATGGTAGGACCGCAGACCGGGGCGCTCGCCGCGCTGGCGCAGATGCGGCGGAGCGGCAGGAGTCGGCTGTGGGTCGTCGACCAAGGACGGCTCGTGGGTGTCCTGTCGCTGCGCGACGTGATGCAACTTCTGTCGACGAAGCTGGAACTCGAGCAGAACGAAATTCAGCGGTCCTCCGCGCCGAGCGGCAAGCCCTGAGGCCTCGCGACGGGGATCTATTCCACCGTCACGCTCTTGGCCAAATTGCGCGGCTGGTCGGCGTCTTTGCCCATGAACACCGCCGTGTGATAGGCGATCATCTGCACCGGCAGCGCGTAAACGATCGCCGAAAACTCGGGCGCCATATCGGGCATGGCGATTATCTCGGCCTCGCCGCCGAGGTCGTTGGCGCCGGCGCTGTCGGAGATCAGGATAATGCGGCCGTTGCGCGCCGCGACTTCCTGCACGTTCGAGAGAGTTTTCTCGAAGACACGGTCGCGCGGCGCGAGCACGATCACCGGCAGGTCAGAATCGACGAGCGCGATCGGCCCATGTTTCAGTTCGCCCGCCGCATAGCCTTCGGCGTGGATATAGGAAATTTCTTTCAGCTTCAGCGCGCCTTCGAGGGCGAGCGGGTAGGATGTGCCGCGGCCTAGGTAGAGGACGTCGCGGGCTTTGCCGAGATCGCGCGCCAGCAGCTCGATCTTGGGTTCGCGGTGCAATACTTCGGCCATCAAGCCGGGGACAGCCATGAGTTCGGCGACGAGGCGCGCCTCCTCTTTGGCATCGATTGTGCCCCGCGCTCGGCCGAAGGCGAGCGCCAGGCAGGCAAGAAGCGCAAGCTGGCAGGTAAACGCCTTGGTCGAGGCGACCCCGATCTCCGGGCCTGCCAGCGTCAGCGCCGCGACATCGCTTTCGCGCGCCATCGTGGAAGTCGCAACGTTGACGACACTCAAGATCTTCTGGCCCTGTTGTTTTGCGTAGCGCAGGCTGGCGAGCGTGTCGGCCGTCTCGCCCGACTGCGAGATGAGCAGCATCAGGCCGCCCTTCTGCATCGGCGCCTCGCGGTAGCGGAACTCCGAGGCGACTTCGATCTCGACCGGCAGTTTGGCGATCCGTTCGAACCAATAGCTGGCGATGAGACCCGCCATGTAGGCTGTGCCGCAGGCGGCGATCGTCAGGCGCGGCAGCCGCGCCGGATCGACCGGCAGTTCGAACGGCAACGCGACGGTGCCCGCCGAAAGATCGAGATAATGGGCGAGGACGCGGCCGATCACTTCCGGCTGTTCGTGGATCTCCTTATCCATGAAGTGCCGGTAATTGCCGCGGTCGATCAGAAAGGCGGAGGCCGGAGTCTTCACCCGCTTGCGGGCGACGGGGCGGCTCTCGGTGTCGTAGAATTTCGCTCCGTGCCGCGTCAGAACGACGTAATCGCCCTCTTCGAGATAGGCCAGCGCGTCGGTCAAGGGCGCGAGCGCCAGAGCATCCGAGCCTAGATAGAATTCGCCGGTTTTGTCGCCAGCCCCGAAGCCGACGACGAGCGGAGCGCCTTCCCGCGCCCCGATCATAAGGTCGTCCTCGCCTTCGAATAAAAAGGCGAGCGCGAAGGCGCCTTTGAGGCGCGGCAAGGTGGCAGCCACCGCCTCCGCCGGCGCAAGGCCGTCGCTCATCGCCGCATCGACCAAGTGCGCGACCACCTCGGTATCGGTATCGGAAGCGAACGTGTGGCCCTTGGCGCGCAGTTCGTCGCGCAGCGTCTTGAAATTCTCGATGATGCCGTTGTGCACGACGGCCACTTTGCCGTTTTGATGCGGATGGGCGTTGATGGCGGTCGGCCGGCCGTGCGTCGCCCAACGCGTGTGGCCGATCCCCAAATGGCCGAAAAGCGGCTCCGCCGCCAGGCAGGCTTCGAGGTTTTTCAGCTTGCCGGCGGCGCGCCGGCGGGTGATCTGCCCGTTCTCAAGCGTCGCCACGCCGGCCGAATCGTAGCCGCGGTATTCGAGCCGTTTTAACGTTTCAAGAAGCGTCCCGGCCACGGGGCGCGCGCCGAGAATGCCGACGATTCCGCACATTTCAGACTTTCAGACCTGTTGGAGCCGCAGCCTACACCTTCCGGTGTTTTGCACGGAACGCTTTCGCCCAAAATGGTTTCTCGACTTGCCTGGCGCGGGCAACGACCAGCGCATCGGCCGCGACATCGTCGGTCACGACCGAGCCGCTCGCGATATAGGCCCCGGCGCCAATTTTTACCGGAGCCACGAGGGCCGCATTGGCACCGACGAACACGCCTTTGCCCACCTCGGTGTGAAACTTGGTAAATCCGTCGTAATTGCAGGTGATCGCCCCTGCCCCGATGTTCGTCCCGGCGCCGATCGTCGCGTCGCCGACATAGGCGAGATGGTTGGCCTTCACGCCTGCCCCGAGCGTCGCGGCCTTCACCTCGACGAAATTGCCGATATGGACGTTCTCGCCGAGCGCCGTTCCCGGCCGCAGCCGCGCGAATGGTCCGACGACCGCGCCGGGCCCGACTTCGGCGCCTTCGAGATGCGAAAATGCCCGAACGAGGACGCCGTCGCCGATCTTAACGCGCGGCCCGAAAAAAACGTCCGGCTCGATTGTGACATCCCGGCCGAACGCGGTGTCGTAGGAGAGATGAACGCGCTCTGGATCGAGGAAGGTGACGCCCGACGCCATGGCCTTGGCCTTGAGCCGCGCCTGAAGAACGGATTCGGCGGCGGCAAGCTGCCGGCGGTCGTTGATGCCGAGCACTTCCTCTTCGGGCGCCGAAACGACGGCGACCTCGAGCCCGCGGCGGCGGGCCGCCGCGACGGCGTCGCTCAGATAATACTCGCCCTGCGCATTGGTCTTGCCGATCGCTTCAAGCAAGGCCACGCAATGCGCTCCCTCTATCGCCATCAGCCCGGCGTTGCAGAGGGTGAGGCGGCGTTCCTTTTCGCGCAGATCCTTATCCTCGCGAATCGCAGCAAGCGCGCCGTCTTCGAAAATCAAGCGTCCATAGCCTGCCGGGTCGCTCGCCTCGAACCCGAGCACGGCGACAGCGTGCGATTCGGCGAGCGCATGCCGTAATTTTGCGAACGTCTCCGGCGCGACGAGCGGCGTATCGGCGAAGGCGATGAGAATATCGTCGAAGCCCGCCAAGGCGGTCTTGGCGGCGAGTACCGCGTTCGCGGTCCCGAGCGGCGCCGGCTGGATGAAAATCTCCGCCGTCGGGGCGAACCGCTTTGCTTCCGCGACAACCTCGTCCTGGTCGGGCCCGACTACGATGGCGAGCGTATCGGCGCCTGCCTTTCCGACCGCGCCAAGTACGTGGGCGAGCATCGAACGGCCGGCCAGCTCATGCAGCACTTTTGGCCGTTCCGAGCGCATGCGTTTGCCCTCGCCCGCGGCGAGGACGACGGCAAGGCAGCGCCGTTTTGCGGAGGATTTCATCGGCACGGGGTCCAAACCGGCGGGCGGCGCCCATGCCGGCAGAGGCGGATTTGCTTGCACTGCGACAATGTCCATTCTTTGAGGAATTGGAAGGCGCTCACCAAATTCTCCCCAAAAAGCCATCTCGCAGCCGCGATAAATGCGATATACACGAGAGTTAGCGCGAATTCCAAGTTGCGGCTCCCGCAGAGCCGGTCGAGCATGATCGAGCGTCGGAATGTATTGAAAATTGGTCTCGGCGGGATGGCTGCCGGGATGAGCGGGCTGTTTCCGGCCGCCGGTCCGCTTGCCAGCGTTGCTGTGGCGCAATCATCGCAGGTCCCGCCCGCACCGCCTCCCCCCGGTTTTGCGCTCGGCGATCCGACCCCTTTCCAACCCGGTCTTGTGATGGACGCCGCACGGGCGCTCGCCAAAGACTCGTTCAAACCGGCGCCTACCGATCTGCCCACACCGTTTCGCAACCTTACCTACGACCAGTATGTGGCGATCCGCGGCAAACCGGCCGGCGCCCTCTGGCAGAACGAGCAACTCGGTTTCGCGCTCGAACCTCTGCACCGCGGCTTTCTCTTCTCCGCCCGGGTGGACATCAACATCGTCGCGCAGAGCCAGGCGCGCCGGTTGATCTATTCTCCCGCCCTCTACGATTTCGGTAAGCTCGCCGTGCACGGCGACATCGGCGACATTGGATTTTCGGGATTTCGCATTCTCACGCCGCAAGATGGCAAAGGATTTGCAGAGCTCGCGACATTCCAAGGCGCGAGCTTCTTTCGCGCCGTCGCGCAGGGCCAGAATCTCGGCACCATGGCACGTGCTCTATCGATCAAGACCGCCGATCCGCGCGGCGAAGAATTCCCGATGATCCGTACGTTCTGGATCGAACAGCCGACGCTCGCCGACGATCTGCTCGTCATTCATGCGCTCATCGATTCGGAGAGCGTCAGCGGCGCCTACCGGTTCACGCTGCGGCCCGGCGAGGCGACGATCATCGATACGGAATGCACCCTCATCCCGAGGGTCAATGTCGACAATTTCGGGCTGGCAACGATGAGTGCGACGGTCGTTTCCGACTCGATCGATCATCGCCGCGTCGACGACGTGCGCCTTACGCTTGCCGAGATCGGCGGCGTACAAATGTCGACCGGATCGGACGAATGGATCTGGCGGCCGACCTCGAACCGGGAGACCTTGCAGATTTCCACCTTCGTCGACGAACACCCGCGCGGCTTCGGATTTCTGCAGCGCGATCGGGAGTTTGACCACTACCAGGACGACGATCAGCACTGGGAGCTGCGCCCTTCGCTATGGATCGAGCCGATCGGTGACTGGGGGGCCGGCGGTGTTCAATTGATTGAAATTCCAAGCGATTCTGAGGCCAATGACAATATTATCGCATATTGGCGGCCGCACGACCCGCTCGTCGCCGGCAATGAAACTTCTTTTGCCTATCGGCAGTTCTGGTGTTGGTACCCACCCGAGCAACCGGAGCTTGCAATCGTCACGGATACACGCGCCGGCCGCGGATCGAGCGGACACCGGCGCCGCTTTCTTGTCGAGTTCACCGGCGACCCGCTCGGCGATTCACATCAGGTTCAGACGATCAAGCCGATGTTGAGCGCAACACCGGGTACGATCGTCTCGGTCCAGGAATTTCCGATACCCAGTACCAAGGTCTATCGCGTCTTGTTCGAATTCGACCCCGGCAGCGAAACGTCCTCGGAAATGCGCCTTCGGCTGGAGACCGCCGACGGCAAACCGCTTAGCGAAACTTGGCTCTATCGATGGACCCGTTGATCAATTCCTGGCCCCCGGAGGGCGCGGCCAAGGGCGCGAGCGAGCTGCGCGCCGGCGTCCCGCCGGATCTCGGCTCCCCGATGCCGCCGGAATCGCCGCTGCCGATGCCGGCCCAGGACCTTTTCCGGTTCGATGCCAACGGGAACCGGGATAGCGCCGCAGCGCGGCTCGGTTTTTGGTGTTTGCTGGCGCGTTTTCTGGTCTTTGGCGGCGGCTTCGCGCTCACCGCTTACGGCAGCTACCAGATGTATGAGGTGGTCGCCATCGGCGGCGTCACGACGCTCGAGTGGATCCTTGTCGGCCTCTTCGTCGCCAATTTCTCTTGGATCGCGCTTGCCTTTGCGAGCGCCTGCGTGGGCTTCTTTTGGCTGTTGTTCGCGCCACCCAAGCCGCCGCCCGTTCCTGCCGCACTCACCGAGCGCGCTGCGATCATCATGCCGATCTACAACGAGGCGCCGGAACGAGTTTTCGGCGCCTTGCAATCGATGTTCGAAGAAGTCGAAGCGACTGGACATGGCGGCTCCTTCGACTGGTTCCTGCTCTCCGACACGACCAATCCGGAAATATTCGTCGCCGAGGAGCACGCATTCGCGGCGATCCGGCGCCGGCTCGGGCCGCGGGCGCGGATCTTCTATCGGCATCGCTCGAAGAACGTGGCGCGCAAGTCCGGCAACATCGCCGATTTCGTCAGCCGCTGGGGCGGACACTACGCGCATTTCGTGGTCCTCGATGCCGACAGCGTGATGAGCGGAATTTCGATTGTCGGACTTGCCGCGGCGATGGAGGCCGATCCAGGCGCCGGGATCATCCAGACGCTGCCCTTGATCATCAACCGCAACACGCTCTTTGCGCGGGTGCAGCAATTTGCGGCGCGGATCTACGGGCCGGTGATTGCCGCCGGGCTCGCCGCCTGGATGGGCCGCGACGGCAATTATTGGGGGCACAACGCCATCATTCGGACCAAGGCCTTCGCGGCGCATTGCGGCCTACCGACCCTGCGCGGCAGACCGCCGCTCGGGGGCCACATTCTCAGCCACGATTTCGTCGAAGCCGCGCTTATGCGGCGCGCCGGCTACTCCGTCTCCATGAGCCTCGGGATCGGCGACAGCTACGAGGAAAGTCCGCCCTCGCTGATCGAGCTCTCTTCGCGCGACCGGCGCTGGTGCCAAGGCAATCTTCAACATGCGCGCGTCCTGCCCGCCAAGGGCCTACATTGGGCCTCGCGCCAGCACATGATCGCCGGCATCATGGGCTATGTCGCTTCGCCCCTCTGGATGCTGCAACTCTTCGTCGGCATCGTGCTCGTCGTCCAGGCGAGCTACATTCGGCCGGAATATTTCCCGAGCGGCTTCGCGCTCTTTCCGGCGTGGCCGCGCTTCGATGCCGAGAGATCGCTGAACCTCTTCGCGCTCACTATGGCGATCCTGGCCGCGCCGAAACTGTTCGGCCTCATTCTCGCCCTGCTCCATAAAGCCACCCGGCGCGGCTATGGCGGCGCGATCCGCCTGACGATTTCGACGCTGTTCGAGATCGTAATGTCGGCCCTGCTGGCGCCTATTATGATGCTCATCCAGACCGGCCACGTCGCGCATTTCCTCTTCGGCTTCGACACCGGCTGGAACCCGCAACGGCGCGACGACGGTTCGGTTCCCTTCAAAGCCATCGTGCGCCGCCACCGCTCGCATGTTGCGATGGGACTCTTGACCCTGGGGGCTGGGCTTCTGATCTCGCCG
>JASHSW010000081.1 GCA_030038595.1 Methylovirgula sp. | reverse complement strand
TTTTCCTGTCCGTTACCGCCGAAAGGTGTTGCTGGCCGGAGACATCGGCATAGAGCGCGTGCAGCTCGGCAGCCAGCTCTCGAAGCCGATCGACTTGTGACTCGGGCACGCGGAGCGCCGCGCTGTAGGAAGCTCCTCGCCATTTTCTCAGAGCATTGATACGCTTTAGGCCGATGCTGACTGGGTCCTTGTCCATCATGATCTTCCCAATTTTGCTGTCTGGCAGAATCTCCTAATTCGCTTGTCGGAAACCTACGCCATGTATTTTCCGCCGTTGATCGACAAAGTCGCGCCGGTGATGAAGCCCGAGTCGTCGTCCACCAGGAATAAAATGCCGCGGGCGATTTCTTCCGGTTTGGCAAGCCGGCCGATGGGTACGCCGGCCACGATGTTGGCGAGAATCTTGGCCGGCACGGCGCGTACCATGCCGGTGTCCGTATAACCAGGCGCGACGGCGTTGACGGTGATCCCGCGCGCCGCACCTTCGAAAGCGAGCGACTTGGTGAAGCCGATGATTCCCGCCTTAGCGGCGGCATAGTTCGTCTGTCCAAATTGACCTGTTAGGCCATTGACCGAGCTGACGTTGACGATCCGCCCGAAACGGCGCTCGCGCATCCCTCCGATTACCGCCCGGCACATATTGAAACAGCCGCCGAGATCGACATCGATGACGCTGCGCCATTGCTCCGGAGTCATTTTGTGCAGCGTGCCGTCGCGCGTGATGCCGGCATTATTGACCAGAATATCGATCGGTCCGTTGTCTCGAGTTACGCCTGCGACACCCTCCTGACATGCGGAAAAATCGGCGACATCCCAACATCGGATGGGAATCTGCGTTTCTTTCTGGAAAGCCACCGCATCGGCATCGTTGCCGAAATAATTTGCGACCACGGAATAACCGGATTTCTTCAGAAGCTTCGCGGTCGCGGCTCCGATGCCGGTCACGCCACCAGTGATAAGCGCCGTTCTCATCTTCGCCTCGCGCTTCACCGACTGGAGGTCGATTGTTTCCCAATTTGCCGAAGGCCGTCGGCATAGAGCGCGACGACCTGCCAACCACAGTCCTTGAATAGGTCGTTGACGCGGCGCATTTGCGCAATCATCCGGTCGGTTTGCTGGCGCAATTGGTCGCAGTAGTCGGCGATCGTACTGGCGGGATCGCCGCCAATCTTCGGCGGAACGAAACATTTGGTCGCCTGCTCGGCCTCGAGCCGCAGCAGTTCGGTTTCGCTTTCCCAAATGGCGCGCGTCGTTTTGACCATCAGCTCGTTCAGCTGCGTAAACAGCGCCGCGCCGCGATCCTGCGCCTCGACAAAATTGAAGGGAAATTGCGTCTCGGGGGCCTTTGCCTCTGCACGTGGCGTATCGAGCATGTCTTCCTCCCACGATATGTAGCTATTTCACTCTGCGAAGATCCCTCCTTCGAAGCATTGATTTCGATCAAAACGGGATCCCTTACTTTCCAGCCGTGCGGTTGATCCCAATCAATTTGTCGCCGATCGCGCCGTGTAGATTTTCCCAATGTGATGCTCATTCAAAGGAATTCTGCATGCCCGAGTTACGTCTCGCCGGAAAACGCACGGGCGGCGCTGATCGAACCGCGGTGGTAGCGGCAGCTGAGAATGTGAGTTCAAGCAGGGACCTGGTTGCGCCCCGCGACGTCGCATCGGCGGGGCCAGACTCGTTCGATCGCCTGCTGCATGCCCGCGAAGCCCGGTTTACGGGCTCGCTTTCACCAATATCCCTGGCGCTTGCCTATCTCGATTGGAGCCTGCATCTCGCCAACGCGCCGGGGCGGCGTCTCGAATTGACAGAACTCGCCTGGCGGCAGTGGGCGCGGCTGGGATCACCTTCGCATTGGACGAAAGCGCTGCCTGGCGACCGGCGTTTTCGGGACGAGGCCTGGACTCATCCGCCTTACAATATGATCGCACAGGCATTTCTCCTCGGCGAGCAATGGTGGCATGCCGCCACAGCCTGCTTGCCTGGAGTCACGAAATCGCATGCGAATATGGTATCGTTCGTCGCGCGACAGATGCTCGACGTCTTCGCGCCGTCGAATTTCCCGCTGACCAATCCCGAAGTCGTGCGAGCAACGGTCGCGCAACGCGGTTGGAACTTTGTCAGAGGCTATCAGAACTTTCTGGAAGACGTCCGTCGGCTGGCGAACGATCGGCCGCTCGATGCAGCGAAGGACTTCGTCGTTGGCAAAGATGTCGCGATTACGCCTGGCAAGGTGGTGCTGCGCAACGAGCTGATGGAACTGATCCAGTATGCGCCGACGACCGAGCGGGTGCGGCCGGAGCCGATCCTTATGATTCCGGCATGGATCATGAAATATTATATCCTCGATCTATCGCCGCACGATTCCTTGATCCGCCATCTGGTCTCCCAAGGCTACACGGTTTTCTGCATCTCCTGGCGCAATCCGGGGCCGGAATTGCGCGACGTTGGCCTCGAAGATTACCGGCGTCTCGGGCTGATGGCCGCGCTTGATGCCGTCAATGCGATTTGCGGCGGCCACAAGGTGCATGCGTGCGGCTACTGCCTAGGCGGCACGCTGCTCGCCATCGCCGCCGCTGCCATGGCCCGTGATGCTGACGACCGGTTGGCAAGCCTTACTTTACTTGCCGCGCAGACCGATTTCACGGAGGCCGGCGAGCTGCAACTCTTTACGGACGAAAGCGAGCTCGCGTTGCTCGACGACGTGATGTGGAAGCAGGGCTATTTGGACAGCGCGCAGATGGCCGGCGCGTTCCAGATGCTGCGGTCGAACGATCTCATCTGGTCGCGGCTGATCACGACCTATCTGCTCGGCGAACGCGAACGCCTCTTCGATCTCATGGCGTGGAATGCCGACGCGACGCGGATGCCGTATCGTATGCATTCCGAATATCTGCGCGACATGTTTCTCCACAACGACCTCGCCGAGGGGCGGTATAAGGTGGAGGGAATGCCCGTCGCCATTTCGGAGATCCGTCTGCCGATCTTTTCGGTGAGTACCGAAACGGATCATGTCGCGCCTTGGCGCTCTGTCTACAAGATCCATCTGCTCAACCAGGGCGATATCACTTTCGTTCTCACCTCGGGCGGACACAACGCCGGAATTGTCAGCGAGCCCGATCATCCAAACCGGCATTACCGCGTGGAACGCCGCGCCCCGCGCGCTCCTTATCTCGATCCGGACGAATGGGTTGCTAAAGCCGTTGAGCACGATGGCTCGTGGTGGCCGGCGTGGGTAGCGTGGCTCGATGCCCGTTCTGGCGCGCCGGTGCCGCCGCCGTTGGCTCGCAAGGATTATCCGGCACTTGCCGATGCCCCCGGCAGATATGTCCGCGAGCGTTGAGGGTCGGCCATGAGCATGCGCATCACGCCCGAGATGATCGAGAACCGTACGTTCGACGAGATGGAAATCGGCGAACATGCGAGTCTTTCGCACACCGTGACCCGACAGGATATCGATCTCTTCGCCATGGTTTCGGGCGACCTCAATCCGGCGCATCTCGATCAGGCCTATGCGCGGACCGACACGTTCCACAAGATCGTCGCGCATGGCATGCTTGGCGCCGGTCTCATCTCGGGCGTACTCGGCACGAAATTGCCGGGGCCGGGGACGATCTATCTTGGCCAGGATCTGCGGTTTCTGCGTCCCGTCGGCGTTGGCGATACGATCGCCGCGACGTTGACGGTCAAAGAAAAGCGGTCCGACAAAAGCGAAGTCGTACTTGATTGCCGCTGCGCCAACCAGAATGGCGATGTGGTGATCGAAGGAACGGCCTACGTGCGCGCGCCGACGCAAAAGGTAAGGCGGCCGCGCGTCGAACTGCCGGAAGTGCGGCTCAGCCGGCACGAGCGATTCCGCGCATTGCTGGTCGCGACGGCGGGGCAGGTGCCGCTGGCAACGGCCGTCGCTCATCCCTGCGATGCAAACGCGATCGGTGCGGCAGTGGAAGCGGCGCAGGCGGGGCTGATCGCGCCGATCCTGGTTGGACCGAAAGCCAAGATCATCAAAGCGGCGGAGGCGGCGAAGGTCGATATCTCCTCCTATCGACTCGTCGATGCGCCGCACAGCGAGGCAGCGGCTGCCGCGGCCGTAAGCCTCATCCAGAAGGGCGAGGCAAGTCTCCTCATGAAAGGCTCGCTCCATACCGACGAACTGCTGCATGCGGTACTCGCTCCTGAGAGCGGGCTGCGCACCGGGCGCAGACTGAGCCACGTCTATCTCATGGACGTGCCGACCTATCCGCAGCCTCTGCTCATCACCGATGCCGCCGTGAATATTGCGCCCGACCTCGAAGAAAAACGCGACATCATCCAGAATGCGATCGATCTTGCCCACGTGATGGGCATCGACACACCGCGCGTCGCCATCCTCTCGGCGATCGAGACCGTCAATCCGAAGCTGCGTTCTACCTTGGACGCTGCGGCGCTTTGCAAAATGGCCGACCGCGGCCAGATCACCGGCGCGCTGCTGGACGGTCCTCTCGCTTTCGACAATGCAGTGAGCCCGGCCGCCGCGGCGGAAAAAGGGATCGTCTCAAAAGTCGCGGGGCATGCCGATATCCTCGTCGTTCCCGATCTCGAATCCGGCAACATGCTGGCAAAACAGCTGACCTTTCTGGCCGGCGCCGACGCGGCCGGCGTCGTGCTCGGCGCGCGCGTACCGATCATCCTGACAAGCCGCGCCGACGCCGAGCGCACGCGCATCGCATCCTGTGCGGTGGCCGTGCTGATCGCCCGCAAACAAGCGGCGACGCCGCAAACCGGGGCGTGACGTGGCAGACGCCATTCTTGCGCTCAACGCGGGTTCGTCGAGCATCAAGTTCTCGTTGTTCGAGGCCGGTCGAACAAGCCGGCTTGAACTGATCTCGCGCGGCGAGTTGGAGGAGGGCGACTCTGGGCAGCATTTCGTCGCCCGCGATCCGAAGGGTTGCGTGCTTGCCGAAGAGGAATGGCGCGGACAATCCTTTCTTCTGCTCGCCGAAAAAGTGATCGATTGGGCGGAGAAGCGTCTTGGCGCCGACCGACTCTTGGCGGTTGGCCACCGCGTCGTACACGGCGGCGTGAAGCACGATAGACCGGAGCGCGTGACGGCCGGGCTTCTCGCCGCTCTCGACTTATTGATACCGCTCGCGCCTTTGCACGAGCAGCATAATCTTGCGCCGATCCGCGCTATCGCCGCCGCGCGGCCGAGGCTCCCACAGGTTGCCTGTTTCGATACCGCCTTCCACCGCACGATGCCCGCGGTCGCCACCCGTTTTGCGCTGCCGCGCGCTTACGAAGAGGAGGGCGTGCGGCGCTACGGTTTCCACGGCCTTTCCTATGAATATCTTTCCCGCCAGTTGCAGATGCTCGCGCCCGAGTTGGCGAAGGGCCGCGTGATTGCCGCGCATCTCGGCAATGGCGCCAGCCTTTGCGCGATGTGCGACGGACGCAGCATCGATACAACGATGGGGTTCACGGCGCTCGACGGGTTGGTGATGGGCACGCGCTGCGGCAATCTCGACCCCGGCGTCGTTCTCTATCTCGAACAGCAGTGCGGGTTGAGCGCAAAAGACGTCGAGGACCTGCTTTACCGCAAGTCCGGCCTGCTCGGCGTTTCCGGAATCGCCAGCGACATGCGCGCGCTTCTCGGCAGCGGGGATACCCGCGCGCGTGAAGCGATTGAACTCTTCGTCTTCCGCATTGCACGCGAAATCGGGGCGTTGACGAGTTCGCTCGGCGGTCTCGACGGACTCATATTCAGCGCCGGCATCGGCGAACACGCGCCGCGGATCCGCGCGATGGTCTGCGAGAAGCTCAGTTGGCTCGGGGTCGCGCTCGACTCACAAGCCAATGCGCGCAACGCGCCGCTCATCAGCGCGCCGTCGAGCCATGTCGCGGTTCGGGTCATTCCGACCGACGAAGAAGCAATGATTGCCCGGCATACTCTGGATTTGATTGGGCTGGCGGCTACGGCTGCTTAGGGCGCCAATATCTCGGATGGGAAAAATCATGTCGCTCCAGGGCAAAAAGGGATTGGTCGTCGGCATAGCCAACGAGCACAGCATAGCCTTCGGTTGCGCCAAGGCCTTCCACGCTGCCGGCGCCGAACTCGCCGTCACCTATCTCAACGCCAAAGCCGAGCCTTATGTGAGGCCTCTGGCAGAGCAGTTCGCAAGTTCAATCATCGTGCCGTGCGACGTACGCGAATCAGGTCAGCTCGAAGCTGTTTTCGCACGCATAAAGCGACAATGGGGGCGCCTTGATTTTCTGCTGCATTCGATCGCCTATGCGCCAAAAGAAGATCTCCACGCCCGGATCACCGATTGTTCACAGGCGGGCTTCGCGACGGCGATGGATGTCTCCTGCCATTCCTTCATCCGCATGGCACATATGGCCGAGCCGCTAATGAACGACGGCGGATGTTTGCTGACGGTAACCTTCTACGGTGCCGAGAAGGTCGTTGAGGAATACAATCTCATGGGACCGGTGAAATCGGCGCTCGAAAGCTCGGTGCGCTACATGGCGGCAGAGCTCGGCGAAAAGCGCATCCGCGTGCATGCGCTGTCGCCGGGGCCGCTGAAGACGCGCGCCGCATCCGGCATCGAACGCTTCGACGAACTTCTGGAGCGGGCGCGTTCGCGAACGCCCGAGCACCACTTGGTGGGCATCGAAGACGTGGGCAACGTAGCGACCTTTCTGGTTAGCGACAAGGCTGTCGCATTGACCGGCAACGTCGAATATGTCGATGCCGGCTATCACATCGTCGGCTGAGAGGAAGACAAGATGCGCGGCAATGATACCGCGGGATTGAGCGAGGCGGAGGCTGCCCGTAGTCTCGCCCAATATGGCGAGAATGCGCTCGCCGAACACCGCACGAGCCTGGTTGAACGTTTGGCGCCCTTCTTTTGGGGACCAATTCCTTGGATGATCGAAGTCGCAGCGGCACTTTCAGCGCTGCTGAGACATTGGGAAGATCTCGCCATTATACTGGCAATGCTTTTCATCAATGCCGGCGTCGGTTTCTGGCAGGAGTTCAAGGCCGGCAACGCGATTGCCTTGCTGCGGATGCGTCTAGCTCCTAAGGCGCGCGTCAAGCGTGGCGGCACATGGAAGGATATTGATGCGCGGCTGCTGGTGCCTGGCGACATCGTGCTGGTGAAGCTCGGCAACATCATTCCC
>JASHSW010000080.1 GCA_030038595.1 Methylovirgula sp. | reverse complement strand
GGCCGCAGATAGGGATCAACTTTCTCGCGCATGTCGCCCGGCAGGAAGCCGAGCCGCTCGCCGGCTTCGAGCGCCGGGCGGGAAAGGATGAGGCGCTCGACGACGCCCTGTTCGAGCAGGGAGATGGCGTAACCGACCGCGAGCCACGTCTTGCCGGTGCCGGCCGGCCCCTCGGCGAAGCAAAGTTCGTGACGCTTGAGGCAGCGGATATAGAGATCCTGTGCCGCGTTGCGGGCCCGCACGACGCCGCGCCGGCGAGTCGAGATCTCCTCGAATACCGCGCGGCCGATCTCGGCGTTGGGAAAGAGGCTGCCTTGCTGGACGCCTTCCTGAATCGCGCCGTCGACGTCGCCGAGACCGACCGGCTGTCCGAGCTTTACGCGCGCATACAAATTCTCGAGCACGTGGCGGGCCTGTTCGCAGGCTTCCGGCGGCCCCTTGATCGTGACCTGGTTGCCGAGCGCATTGGCGAGAACGCCGAGCCGGCGTTCGAGCTTGGCGAGGTTCTGGTCGTACAGCCCGAAGAGCAGCGAGGCGTGGCGATTGTCATCGAAAGCCAAAGTGATTTCGGCAGGCGCTTCGGAGGCGATCGGTGTCTCCTCCTCACGCAGCGGCGCTAGCGAACGATCGGATGTTCTCAAGCCCTTACCTCTTCGACACCGCGCGCTTCGCCAACCAGCCGTCCAAACAACGAATTCGCCGCCGCAGCGACGATCTCGACCGGCCGCAAGGCACCGATGACATCGTCGGGCGCCGTAACCTGGACAGACTGGAGATAGGGAGACCTACCGACAATTTGACCGGGATGGCGGCCCTTTTTTTTTGAATAGGACGGCAACGGTCTTGCCGATCATTGCTTGATGGAATGCGCGCCGCTGCGTCTCCAACAGGCCTTGGAGACGTGCCAGCCGTTCGCGCTTTACTTCGGCGTCGACCTGGTCCGGAAAGTCCGCGCCGGGCGTTCCCGGGCGCGGCGAATATTGGAAGGAAAACGCGCTGGCGAATCCCACCTCGTTGACGAGATCGAGCGTCGCCTCGAAATCCCGCTCGCTCTCGCCAGGAAAGCCGACGATGAAGTCGGAAGAAAGCGCGATATCCGGCCGCGCCATGCGGATCTTCGTCACGACTTCGAGGTATTTGTCGCGTCCATGTTTGCGGCGCATGGCGGCGAGCACGGCGTCGGATCCGGCCTGCACGGGCAGGTGAAGATAAGGCATGAGCGCCGGCAGGTCGCGGTGCGCGGCGACGAGTTCGTCGTCCATGTCGCTCGGATGGCTCGTGGTATAGCGCAGCCGGACTATGCCCGGCACCTCGGCGAGTCGCACGCAGAGTTGGGCAAGCGACCAGGTGCGCCCGTCGGGTCCCGCGCCGTGATAGGCGTTGACGTTCTGGCCGAGCAAGGTGATTTCCTTGACGCCGCCGGCGGCGAGCGCTTCGACCTCGGCGAGAATTTTCGCCACGGGACGCGAATACTCGGCACCGCGCGTATAGGGCACTACGCAGAAGGTACAAAACTTGTCGCAGCCTTCCTGCACGGTGACGAAAGCGCAGACGCCGCGCGCCTTGATCTTGCTCGGCGTGGGGCTGAGCAGATGATCGAACTTGTCCTCGAGAGGAAATTCGGTATCGACCGCCGCTTCGGCGCGGCGCAAGAGAGCCGGTAGGCGATGATAATTCTGCGGCCCAACGACAATATCGACGGCGCTTTGGCGACGGATGATCTCGGCGCCCTCGGCCTGCGCGACACAACCCGCAACGACGATTTTGGTCGCCAATCCGGCGGCGCGGCGCGCCCGTTTCACGGCGCGGACCTTGCCCAGTTCGGAGAAGATCTTCTCCGCCGCCTTCTCGCGGATATGGCAGGTGTTGAGGATCACGAGGTCGGCGTCGTCGAGGCTCTGCGTCGCATCGAACCCGGCAGGGGCGAGAAGATCGCTCATCCGCTGCGCATCGTAGGCATTCATCTGACAACCGTATGACCTGATGAACAACTTTTTGCGCGGTGCGGCCGGCGCATTCGAAGCTTCCTCCTGCCCGATCACGCGTTCGCTGGCCCTTTTAGCCCCGTCGGAAAATTCGTTCATGATCCTCGCCGGTTCGCCGCAGACCCTTTTAATCGAAATCACGGCGCAAAACGAGGGCGGAAGCGGCAATTCCATCGGCTTTGCGGTAGTAGGCCTTGCGCTCCCCGATTTCGAGGAATCCGAAGCGCCGGTAGAGCGCAAGTGCCGCCCGATTGTCGGTTTCCACCTCCAGGAAGAGCGAGTTGGCGCCTTCCGCGGCCAAAGTCGCCAGATGGCGGGCCAGAAGCGCGGCGCCCACCCCTTTGCGGCGCAGCGCGGGCGTCACGGCGATCGTCAACATCTCCGCCGTATCCGCCCCGCGCCGCGATAGGACGAACCCGGTGAGCCGTCGTTCGCCGAAAAAGGAGGTGACGATCGCCGCTTCGCCGACGACATCGCGCCCGGCAAGCAGGCTCTCGAACTCGGTGGGCGCCCAGGGGTGAGCGAAGCTCTGCGCATGGATTTTTGCGCAGGCCGCGGCGAAGTCCGGCCCGATGCGACGAATCGATGCCGGGCTTTGCAGCCATCCCAACATGCCGCTCAAAGACGGGCGAGCGGCACGTGACCCGCCTCCGGCACCTTGATGTCGGGCGCTTTCAGGTAAAGAGGGTGGGCGAGCGCCGACGCCGGATCGGCGAGAAGCCCGAGTTTGGCGACGAAGCCTATATCGGGCGCAATGGAACCGACCACCTCGGCGCTCAAATGCACCGACCAAGCTTCGATGGCGAGCATCGGCGCGCCCGATCCTGCCATGCGGACCGGCCCCGACCCGAGCAAGCGGACAGCATCGCGCGCCGGCATCATCCGCGGGGCGACGATCACTCGTCCCTCCGGCCCAAAGGCGGCGAAATAGACGTTGCCGCGTCCGGCATCGATGGC
>JASHSW010000079.1 GCA_030038595.1 Methylovirgula sp. | reverse complement strand
GCTCTCCTTCGAAAACGCAGGATGCATAATGCAGCCCATGCGACAGCACGTGCAGCTTGGCGTCGCGCCAAGCGACAAGCTGACCGTTCATCCAGATGAAGCCGTCACGCTGGTCGAAGGGCAGAACGGACATCAGGCCGCACTCCGTAGTTCGCCCCGCCGCAGACTTTGTTCGTCTTTGCCGCGGACACCGTAGGGCGTCAAGCGCCGATCCGCAGACAACTTGACGGGTAGCAATCTTGCTGAAATATGTCAATGTCACTGACTTAAATTCCCGGCGCGCCAGTCCGCGGGCATGCATCCCGAGATGGATTTGCAAACAGATCCCGAGGCGCGCAGAAACTTGGATGGACGTTCGTGATCTTGGTCTAGAGTTGAGGCGATCATGGACTCTGTGTCGCGCCGAAAAGCCTCCGAATCGCACCCGGTGTCTCGGGTCGCCGTTCCCGACGCCGCCGAACCCGAACCGATGTTCGATCTCATCGAACTTCTGTTTTTTGCCTACCGCGACTTTGTCGGGGATGCCGACCGGCTTCTTGAAAATTACGGCTTCGGCCGCGCCCATCATCGGGTTTTGCATTTCGTCAGCCGGCGTCCCGGCCTCACCATCGCCGAATTGCTCGACATCCTGAAGATCACCAAACAAAGTCTCAATCGGGTGCTCAAGGAACTGCGCGACAAGGGCTACGTCGAGGTCCGCGCCGGTGCGATCGATCGCCGGCAGCGTCAGCTTTTTCCAACCAAAACGGGCGTCGCCTTGGCGCTGAGCATCGCGCGCTTGCAATCGCAGCGCTTTCGCCGCGTCTTTGGCCAATTGCAGAAAAGCGCGCGCGCCGATGCCATTGCCTTTCTGCTGGCGATGATCGACCCCGCCGAACGCGACAAGGTGGCGGCCCTCGTCTCGTCCGGCGTGCGCCTGAAATCCTTGGGACGCGAGCCGTGAACGATGCCGTCAAGGAAGCCGCGGCGCCGGCGGACGACGCGGCGCATCTCCTCATCGTCGACGACGATCGCCGCATTCGCGCGTTGCTGCAACGCTATCTGGCGGATCGCGGCTATCGCGTGACGCTTGCCGGCAACGTCGATGAAGCGGCGGCCTGTCTCAAGAATTTTTCCTTCGATCTTATCGTCCTCGACGTGATGATGCAGGGCGAGAATGGCTTCGACTTCGCGGCGCGCTTGCGCGCCGATCCGTCCGAGGTCGGACAGGTGCCAATTCTGATGCTGACGGCGCGCGCCGAAACCGAAGACCGGATCACCGGATTCGAGAATGGAGTCGATGATTTTCTCGCCAAGCCGTTCGAGCCGCGCGAGCTTTCGTTGCGCATCGCCTCGATTTTACGCCGTGCACAGCCGCATCCCGGCCCGGGACAGTTCAGCCGCGTCCAATTCGGCGGGTTTAGCTTCGATATGCATCGCGGCGAGTTGCGCCGCGGCGACGAGCTGATCCGTCTGACAGAACGCGAGCGCGACATGCTACGGCTGCTCGCCGAACGGGCCGGCGAGACGGTGACGCGCGAGGCTCTTGCCGGTCCCTGCGTCGCCGGCAACGAGCGTACCATCGACGTGCAGGTTAACCGGCTGCGGCACAAGATCGAGCGCGATCCGGCCAACCCGCTGCATCTACAGACCGTGCGCGGCGCAGGCTACCGGCTTATCATCGATCGCTGATGGCAAATCTTCTCACCAGTCTGTCGCTCCCCGGCTATATCGCCAAGCCGCGCGCCGTGTGGCGCAGTTTCACGCGGCGGCTCGCAGCGATCATGCCGAAGGGCCTCTATGTCCGCTCGCTGCTGATCGTCATCCTGCCGATGATCATCCTGCAGGTGGTCATCACCTACGTCTTCATGGAGCGGCATTGGCAACTAGTCACCCACCAGCTCTCCAAGGCGCTCGTGCAGGACATTGCCGCGGTCATCGACATCCATAACTCCTATCCGCAGGACGCCGGCGACAAGATCCTGACACGTATCGCCCAGGAACGCATGAACATCGACATCGAATTCATGCCAAAAGGGCCGTTGCCGCCACCCTTGCCGAAGCCGTTCTTCTCGATCGTCGATGTCGCGCTCTCGAACGAGATCCGGCGGCAGATCGGCCGGCCGTTCTGGCTCGATACCGTCGGACGTTCGAAGCTCATCGAGATCAGGATCCTTCTCGACAATTCCATTTTGCGGGTGGTCGCCTATCGCAACGCCGCCTATGCCTCAAACTCCTATATCTTCCTGCTTTGGATGTTGGGCACCTCCTGCGTGCTGATCGTCGTGGCGCTGGCTTTCCTGCGCAATCAGATCCGGCCGATCCTGCGGCTTGTCAGCGCGGCCGAGGCGTTCGGGATGGGTCGCGATGCGGAACTCAAACCGCGCGGCGCGCGCGAGGTGCGGCGCGCCGGCTATGCCTTCATCGAGATGAAACGGCGCATCGAGCGCGCCATCGAGCAACGCACCGCGATGCTCACCGGAGTCAGCCACGACCTGCGCACGATTCTTACCCGCTTCAAGCTGTCCCTGGCGCTGATCGGCGACAATCCCGAGGCGCTCGAGATGCAAAAGGACATCGAGGAAATGCAGCGGATGCTCGAAGCCTATCTCGCATTCGCGCGGGGCGACTCGGGAGAAGCTTCAGCGCGCGTCGACATGCGCAAGTTTCTCGACGGCCTGCGCGGTGAAGCCGAGCGGCACGGCGCGGACGTGACCGTCGCTTATTCCGGCGATCCGTTCGTCATGGTGCGCCCGGCCGCTTTCAAGCGTTGCCTCTTCAACCTCATCGGTAACGCGCTCGCGCACGCGCAGAATGTGCAAATCGACGCGCGGCGCGATCAGCGCTTTCTTACCATCCATGTCGACGACGATGGGCCGGGTATTCCGCCCGACCGCCGCGAGGATGTGTTCCGGCCGTTTTTCCGGCTGGACGCGGCGCGCAATCAGGATACGGGAGGCACCGGGCTCGGCCTGGCGATCGCCCTCGACATCGCCCGTTCGCACGGCGGCGACATTGCGCTCGGCGACAGCCCGTTGGGGGGCCTGCGCGCCACCGTGCGCGTACCGGTGTGATTACGCACCCGGCCGTGCGTCGTCCTCATGAGGTTGCGCCGAGTCCATGTGACGGCGCTCGAAGAGGGCGCGGGCGATCGAGATAAGCGGCGCCGTCAGACGGTTCAGATCCTCGGCATGCGCGATAAAGCGACCGCCGCGCGTCAATTCGCGATCGAGCACGCTGAGAGTGGCCGCCAGCTCCGGGTCGTCGTCGGAAAACCAGGTGCGCATGACACGTCGCCAGGCAATCACCAAGCCCTGCAGTTTGAGTGCGCCGACCGGCCCTTCGGAATCGATCCCCGCCGCTTCGAGCATGAAGCGCATCGAATTGATCATCAGCTTATTCAGCGCCACGGCGGCGAACGGATCGCGCCGGGCCCATTCATGAATCCCTTCGAGCCCGACTTTATAGGGCGCGAGCGCATCGAGGCGGCGCCGCAAGACCGCGATGAGCCTTTCCTTGGCGGGCTCGTCGCCCGGCGCGGGCGCGCCGTCGAGGACGATCTTGTCGATCTTGCGCAGGAAAGCCGCCAGCACCGCGCCTTTCGACGGAAAGAGATCGCGGAACGTCGAAAGCGTCACATTGGCTCGCGTCGCGACGTCGGCGAGAGGAATGTCCTCCCAATGCCGTTCCCCGGCGAGCTCGATCAAGGCATTAACGATGGCGTCCTTGGGATCCGGTTTCGAGCCGCTTGCTGCCACCTTCGCCTCCGGCGCGTCCAAAGTGGACGTGTCCCAAAGACTAGAGCGCTAGCCTCGACAGTCAAGATTATCCGCTGCCTTGAAATTCGGACGTTTTACGCCGGTTCGCCCGAAAGCTCCTGGGCGCGCCGCTTGGCCGCCGCGACCGCGTCCCTAATCAGCTTTTCCAATCCGGCTTCGCCGCTGAGAACGGCGAGCGCCGCAGCGGTCGTGCCGCCCGGCGAAGTGACGGCTGCCCGCAGCTCTGCGATGGAGACTTCCGGCTGACGCACCAGCAAAGCGCCGGCGCCTTCGATCGTAGCGCGGGCAAGCCGGGTTGCGAGATCGCGTGGCAGACC
>JASHSW010000078.1 GCA_030038595.1 Methylovirgula sp. | reverse complement strand
ACATCGTGGCCGGCGTACCCATCGGCCGGCTTGCCAAACCGGAAGAAATCGCCCGCGGCATTTTATTCCTGGTGGACGACGACTCGGGCTTCATCACCGGCGCGACTTTGTCGATCAACGGCGGAAAATACATGGCGTAGGTTTCCGGCAAGCGATTAGGAGATTCTGCCAGACAGCAAAGTTGGGAAGATCATGATGGACAAGGACCCAGTCAGCATCGGTCTAAAGCGTATCAACGCTCTGAGAAAATGGCGAGGAGCTTCCTACAGCGCGGCGCTCCGCGTGCCCGAGTCACAAGTCGATCGGCTTCGAGAGCTGGCTGCCGAGCTGCATGCGCTCTATGCCGATGTCTCCGGCCAGCAACACCTTTCGGCGGCAACGGACAGGAAAATCACCGGAACGATCTGCGAACTTCTCCGCCTGCACGAGCAGACGACGTTCCAGGATGCGACCAAATCAGGCGAGCGCCGGACGGCCTGATCCATATCAATGCCGCCAAAGACGCCCGCTTGACTTTCTTCTTCCGATGAAAAGGTTTCCTCGTTCCCGCCGGCGGAGAATTCGTCATGAAAGCCCTCGTCTATCGTGGCCCCGGTTCCAAAGCCCTCGAAGAGCGCCCCAAGCCAAAGATCAAGGATCCCGGCGACGCGATCGTGAAGATGGTGAAAACCACGATTTGCGGTACCGACCTTCACATTCTGAAGGGCGACGTTTCGACCTGCAAGCCGGGGCGGATTCTCGGCCATGAGGGTGTCGGCGTGATCGATTCGATCGGACCCGGCGTAACGTCGTTCCGGCCCGGCGACAAGGTGCTCATCTCATGCATCTCGGCCTGCGGAATCTGCGAATATTGCCGGCGTGGCATGTATTCGCATTGCACGACCGGCGGTTGGATTCTCGGCAATGAGATCGACGGAACGCAGGCCGAATATGTGCGCACGCCGCATGCCGACACAAGCCTCTATCATATTCCCGAAGGAGCCGACGAAGAGGCACTTGTCATGCTCAGCGACATTCTGCCGACCGGTTTCGAATGCGGCGTGCTCAACGGCAAAGTGGCGCCCGGGTCAACTGTAGCGATTGTCGGGTCCGGCCCAATTGGCCTCGCGGCGCTGCTAACCGCGCTGTTCTATTCTCCCGCGCAGATCGTCATGATCGATCTCGACGACAATCGCCTGGGATTGGCCCGTCAGTTGGGCGCCACGCACACGATCAACAGCGGCAACGGCGGGGCGGCCGAAGCGGTAAAGGCGCTGACCAGCGGCCGCGGCGTCGATACCGCCATCGAGGCGGTCGGCATACCGGCGACTTTCCAGCTCTGTGAAGACATTGTCGCGCCGGGCGGCGTCATCGCCAACATTGGTGTGCACGGCAAAAAGGTCGACCTGCACTTGGAGTGGTTATGGTCGCAAAATATCGAGATCACGACGCGCCTCGTCGATACGGTTTCGACGCCAATGCTCCTGAAGACCGTGGAAGCGAAGAAGATCGATCCTACCCGGCTGATCACGCATCGCTTCACCCTCGATCACATCCTCGATGCCTATGAGACGTTCAGCCACGCCGCCGATACGCATGCGCTGAAGGTTATCATCGCCGCCTAATGATGAAGCCAGGACACCAAGCCTGATCAAACATCTGGGCCGCGAAGGCCTCCCCCTGCGGAATCCCTTTTAACGTACAGCCGCGGCCCGGAAGCGAAGCAAGGAAAATAACGTGCCGATGCGATCTTCAGGAAATACCTCGTGGGAAGCCGCGCCCCATGATCGCTGCGGCAAGACGGCGACGGAATGAGACAATTCTGCCGCGCGGAGCTGCTGCGCTCCGATGAGTTAGTCGAGCAGCTCTCTCAGGCGGGCCGCCAGTTCCATTGCGGTATAGGGCTTTTTGAGCCAGCTCCTTGCCCGCGCCAACTCGCGTCCTGCAATGCGCGGTTCGGCATAGCCGGAGGTAAACAGGATCTTGATGTCCGGCCGCATGGCGCGGACCTCCCGCGCCAGTTCATCCCCGGTCATACCACCCGGCATTGCGATGTCGGTAAACAACAGCGCGATATCCGGGTGCTCGGCAAGCAGAATGAGGGCTTGCGCGGCGGTCTCGGCTTCGACCACCTGATAACCGGCATCCTTGAGACGACTCACGGCGACCCGACGCACGCGCGGATCGTCTTCCACGACGAGGATGGCTTCGTGGCCGCGGAGAATCTCGTCGCCCGCGGCAGGCTTAGCGATTTTGCCACCGATCCGATCGCCATGAACGGCGGGCAAAAAGAACCGCACGCTCGTCCCTTGGCCCGGTTCGCTGTAAAGCTGGATGTGGCCGCCGGACTGTTTGACGAATCCATATACCATGCTGAGTCCGAGGCCGGTTCCGGAACCAGGTCCTTTGGTGGTGAAGAAGGGTTCGAAAGCGCGCGCCTTCACCTCGGCCGACATGCCGATCCCGCTATCGGTGACCGAGACAAGCACGTAGTCGCCGGTACGCAGCTCCGGATACATCTGCACGTAATCGAGATCGAGTTTGGCCGGAGAAATCTCGACGGTCAAACTGCCGCCGCGCGGCATGGCATCGCGCGCATTGAGCGCCAGATTGAGCAGAACGTTCTGCAACTGGGATGCATCGACCAGCGCCTGATTCGAGGCGCCCTTCACGACGGTACGAAGCTCGATCGTCTCGCCGAGCGTTCGACGCAGCAGATCCGAGAAGTCGGCGATAAGCTTGCCGACGTCGGTGAGTTTCGGATTGAGCGGCTGGCGCCGTCCGAAGGCCAGAAGCTGCTCCGTCAATTTCGCGCCATCCGTCGTGGCATTCTGCGCCTCGCGCAACAGCTCGCGCAGCTTGTCATCGTCGATTCGGTTCTCGATCATTTCGAGATTGCCGGAGATCACGGTCAGCAAATTATTGAAGTCATGGGCGATGCCGCCGGTTAGCTGGCCGACGGCCTCCATCTTCTGCGCCTGGCGCAACTCGTCTTCCATCCTGTGGCGGCTCGTCAGATCGCGGATAAACCCCGTGAAAATGCGTTTGCCGTTGGCGAGCGCTTCGCCGATCGCGAGCTCCATCGGAAAGGTCGTTCCGTCCTTGCGCAGCCCCGTTACGATGCGTCCGTAACCGATGATGCGCCGCTCGCCGGTCGTGAGATAGCGCGAAATATAGCCGTCGTGCGCCTCGCGATCCGGCGAGGGCATGAGCATCTTCACGTTGCGGCCGCAAACCTCGTTGGCGGGATAGCCGAACAGCTTTTCCGCCGCGGCGCTGAACGAGCTCACGGTACCGGTTTCGTCGATCACCACCATGGCCTCCGGGACGGTGTCGAGAATCGAGCGCAAATGCGCCTCGCGCGCGGCGAGGCCCGCCTGCGTTTCCTTCAGATCGCTGATATCGCTGTTCGTCTGCAAAATAACGAGCCCCGGACGGCCTTCCGGCAGCAACGCCACCCAGCGGCTGGCGACCGACACAGTATGCCCGTCTCTATGCTGGTGGGCCAGCTCGCCCCACCATGCGCCAACATTTGCGACACGTGCCCGTATGTCGTCGAGCGGCTCCGGAAAAACGGTCGCGAGCATGTTGTGCACGACCCGACCGACGGCCTCTTGCCGAGTCCAACCATAAAGTTGCTCGCAGCCGGTCGTCCAACGCGAGATGACGCCGTCGAGGCCATGGACGATGACGTTGGCGCCATCCAAGACGCGGGCAATCTCGTCGAGGCCTTTCTCCCCGATAACTTGCGGCTTGATCGTTTCCATACTTCCGCAGACTGGGAATTTCAGTTGGGCCAGACCGCCCGTCGGGCGTAATTAGAATCCGTTTTATCCTCCTCATCGCCGTCGCCCGCAAGCGCCACAAGCTTCGCAAACTTGAGAATCTTGAGGCCATGCCGGCCGCTGGGCGCGATCACGCCGCGGCTCGCAAGCTTGGTCATGGTGCGCGATACCGTCTCGATGGTCAGGCCGAGATAATCCGCCATATCGAGACGCGTCATGGCAATTTCGATGACGGGTGTGGTCTGTTGATCGGCCTTCACACGGCGCGCCATCAAAAGGAGAAAGCTGCACACCCGTTCCTCGGCATTTTTGCGGGCAAGAAGAACCATCTGGTCCTGCGCCGCGGCCATTTCATCGCAGAGCCGCGAGAAGAGCTGCGGACGCAGTTCGGGCGAACGGCTGATCTCCTCTTGGAAACGATTGCGGCCGAAACGCCGCACCTGCGCGTGGGTTACCGCTTCCACGCTATAAAGATAGCGGTCCTTGAGCGAGACGCCGAGAATGTCGCCGGGATAGAGGAACCCGGTGATGACGCGCCGGCCGTCGCCCAGGATGCGAAAGACACGAAGCACGCCTTCGGTAACCTCAAAAATATGCGAGGCATCATCGCCTTCCCATAGAATGGCTGTTCCGGCTTCGAACTTTTCGATCGGCTGGCGGCCGAAAAGAGACCGCAAAGTGGGCGCTGTCGGCGGGACAAACCCCCCACTTGCGTGTCCGGCGATCGCTGTTTGCGCGCTTTCGGAGAACATGATTAAGTCCCTTCCCTGCGTTTTCGATGGCTGCAGTAAAGCGGGCGTTTGTGATGTCGAAGCGGTAGCTGCATGACTGTTCGTGCAAAATTGTAACGGTTTGTGACAGCCTTCGGACCGTGTCTCGAAGCTCGAATCATGGCCAAACGCAGTGAACACATCCTCGTCGTCGATGACGATGCGCGCATTCGGCAGATGCTGCTTCGCTATTTCGAGGACGAAGGATATCGCGTCACCACTGTCGCCAACGGCGCAGGCCTGCGGGATTGCTTGGACAAATCCTCGGTTGACATTATCTTACTCGACCTCGGGCTGGCCGGAGGCGAGGACGGTTTGGCGCTGGCCCGCGAGATTCGCGCGCAGTCGGATGTGCCGATCATCATGCTGACGGGGCGCGATGACGTCGTGGATCGGGTCGTCGGACTCGAAGTGGGTGCTGACGATTACGTCCCGAAACCGTTTCATCTTCGCGAAGTGCTGGCAAGGGTACGAACCGTTCTACGCCGCCGCCAGCCCACGGCGTCTCCGACCGGAGAAAGCAAGACGATTTTGCGTTTCGGGGGTTGGCAGCTCGACATCGCCCGCCGCCAATTGTTGGCGGCGGACGGCACGGAGGTCGTCCTGACGACTGGCGAATTCGACATGTTGGCGCTCCTCGCCAAACAGCCGGGACGTGTCTTTGCGCGCGAAATATTGATGGACTTGACGCGCAGTCGCAATCTCGAGGCCTTCGATAGGACGATTGACGCGCAGATCGCCCGGCTTCGCAAGAAGATCGAACGCGATCCCAAACGGCCCGCCTTGATCAAGTCCGTCCGCGGTGTCGGCTATGTATTTACCGGCAAGACCTGACAAACCGCTCGTCGCTCGCGATCGTCGGCGAAAGCGGCAGGAGAACACCATGATCCCACGGTCGAAGCTCGTGTTCGTGTAAACAGCGTCTCCAACTGTCCTCCTCCGTAGTCCATATCCGCAAGTTGTCGCAGCCTTCCGCCCGCCCGAGCGTCTTAAGATAGGCGAGCATATCGGTGATTACGCCCGCCTCGTCCGCTGTGCTGGCGATAACGATGAATGGCACGTCGAGAAAGCTGCCGACGGCAGGGTCGTTTCGCAATGCGGCCACGCAGATCCCCTGGATGTAACCAAGAGGATTGGTTGCGGCGATAACTTCGCCGACCCGCTCGCGGTTCATGACGGTCTCGCATAGCGTCCGCCAGGAATCAAGCCCGAGCGTCGGCGCGAGCAGAGTTACGAACGGATAGGCTTGGTCGATCCGTTCAACGTCCAACCGGTCAATTCGATAGGCGCTCATGGCGCAAATGTTCCTTTGGCTACGCTTGATTATTTGTTCGATTTCCAAAGAGGCTGTTTTGATTCACCGCAATAAGAACGAAATGTAACGTTGCGCGCCGGTAACGCTTCGATGCCCGCATTCCGTCAGATCGACCTCGCCGTCCATGCCATGAGATCGGTAAGGGCTTCGCCGAAGGCCGTATTGAACGCCGCCACGATCTGCGGCGTATCCGTGCCGGCTGCCGGCGCGGTCGCACGGATGAGTTTGGTGGCGACGACTCGGCCGTTCTGCCCCACGATCTTGACGGAGAATGCGATATCCGCGACCGGGGTAGGATTCGTCACGATCGCGAAGTTGCGAAGATCGATCAGAAGCTGATCATTGGATGCCACTGGTTGCTCGCCAAGTGCCGAAGCCGCGGTGGCCGTGATACCCGCGTTCTCGAAGCCTTGGAGCACCTTTTCCTGAATTAAATTCGGCAGCGCGTCGCTCCATTGCGCATCGCCCAACGGTGAGATCTGTCCGTCCGACGAACGGGCAAGCATCCGCTGTGTCTGCAGCGCTACGATGGCCGTGGGCGTGGCGATGGAAAGCTGCATCTTCGGAGCAACGGACGAAATGGGAAATGTGCTCGGCACAGTAAGATCATAGATCGGCTTGGGCTTTTCGGTGGGACCGCCTCCGGCAAGGTGCTCAAGCCCTGCCATGATTGCATCGACGCGGTTGGAATTGCGCGCCAGCGCCCCGGAGAACGTCTTGAGATTGTCGATCGTGCTCTTAATCGATTCCGAATTGTCGCTTAAAATCTGATCAACGTGTTGAAGAGTCTGGTGCGCGGACTGCATGAGATCTTGCGTGGCACCCCGATTTGCCGTGAGGACGGGAGGTTCTCCGTGCGCGGCGGAAAGAAGCGGTGAACGCAAGGTGCCGCCGTTGAGCGAGACTGCCGGCGTTCCCATCAGTCCTTGCGAGGTGACACCGACCCTGGTGTCGGCCCTGAGCGGCGTATTCTGATCCACGGCGATGGTGGCGGTAACCCGCCGCGGATCGTCTTTGTCGAGTTGCAGGCCGGTGACTTCTCCGACGCGTATGCCGTTGAACTGGACGGACGCCCCGACCTGTAAGCCCGCGACCGACTCCTCGAACCGGATTCGATAGATGGTGCGCTCGCCGAGGCCACCGTTGTTGTCCAGCCAATAGACGAAGCCGAATCCGGAAACAATGATTGCCAGCACGAAGAGCCCGACGGATATGTAGCGTGCCCGCGTTTCCATTGCTTTCCCTCAATGTGCTGGCTGGCCGAGCACGGGCGCCTTCTCGCGCGTACGCTTGCCGCGGAAATATGCCTTCACCCACGGATGCTCGCAGGCGAGAATCATGTCGATCGGGCCCTGTACGATGATCTTGCCGTCGATAAGCACGGCGATGCGATTACAAATGGCATAGAGGCTGTCGAGATCATGGGTGACCATGAAGACCGTGAGCCCCAGCGTCCGCTGCAGTGTCTCGATCAGCGTGTCGAAATCGCCGGCTGCTATCGGGTCAAGCCCAGAGGTCGGTTCGTCGAGAAAGACGAGTTCCGGATCGAGCGCGAGCGCCCGCGCCAGTGCGGCGCGTTTAGTCATGCCGCCGGAAAGTTCCGCCGGAAATTTTTCCGCGTCCTCGGTGCTGATGCCGACCATTCCGAGCTTGGTGAGCGCCACCTCCCCGCGCAGTCTCTCCGACAGGTGTAGATATTCGCGCATCGGAAATTCGACATTTTGGCGCGTATTCAGCGAAGAAAACAAAGCGCCTTGCTGAAACAGCACGCCGCAACGCCGTTCGATCGCTTGCATTGTCTCCGGCGCGGCAATATCGCGATCCGTGCCGAAAAGGCTAATTCTCCCGTCTCGTTTCGCAAGCAGTCCGATGATCGCGCGCAGCAGCACGGACTTGCCGCCGCCCGAGGCGCCGACAAGGCCGAGAATTTCGCCGCGCCGCACGTCGAGTGACAAGTGGTCGAGTACAATCTGGTCCGAAAAGCCGACCACAAGATCGCGCACACTGATGATCGCTTCGCTGTCCATCGTTACATCCCAATTCCGGCGAAGAACATCGCGAACAGCCCGTCGAGCACCACCACGAGAAAGATCGACTTGACCACGGACGTCGTCGTTTGAAGGCCCAAGGATTCGGCGCTGCCCTTGACGCGCAAGCCTTCCGAACACGCGACAATGCCGATCACCAGGGCCATGAACGGCGCCTTGACGATCCCAACCTCGAAATGCGTGATGGAAACCGCATCCTTCAGGCGCTCGATGTAAATCGCCGGACTCATGCCGCCGTAAAACCACTCGACTAGACCGCCTCCGAAAAGCGCCGAGATCGAGCCGAAGAACGTCAGCGCCGGCAGCGCGCAAATGAGCGCGACGACGCGCGGCAAAAGAAGAACCTCGACAGGATCGAGTCCCATCGTATAGAGCGCGTCAATTTCCTCGCGCATCTTCATCGAGCCGAGTTCCGCGGTGTAAGAACTTCCCGAACGGCCCGCTACCATGATCGCGACGATCAGCACGCCGATTTCGCGCAGCACGAGGATGCCGACCAAATCGACGGCATAATCGCCGGCGCCGAATCTGCGGAAATGAAAAATGCCTTGCTGGGAAATGATCCCTCCGATGAGGAAGGTGATGAGAAAGATGATCGGAATGGCTTGCAGGCCGACGCGGTCGAGCTGATAGATCAGGGAAATCGGCCGCAGCCGGCGTGGGTCGCGCAGGACGCGCAGCAGCGCATCGCCCAGCTCGCCGAGCATCTCGATGAATACGACCAGATCCCGGCCGGCGTTGATCGTGGCTCGGCCGATCGATTCAATTCCCGCGAAGCTTGCCTTCTTTTTGGGTGGCAGCGGCTGCGCCGCGCGGCTGACGCGGCCGACTTCCGCCAAAAGGCCGCGCATCCGCTCCGGAATTCCGACAGGCTCTGCTTCGATGCCGGTCGAATTGCTGCAAGCGAGCCTTTCCACCAGGCAGGCGCCAAACGTATCGATCTCGGTTACGGCGTGCATATCGAGGCGGAGGTGCCGGTCGCGTGCCTCCCGAACTGCAGCTTCGACCAGCGGCTCGAGCACGCGCGTATGCGCGGCCGTCCACGATCCCGACAGAGTAATGTCCAGATCTCGACCGCTTACCGCGCTCTCCAACGGCTGCATCTTTCTCTCAATGCGCAACGAGGATCGGGATGCCGGCGCGGGCGATCATTTCGCGCGTCGTGCCGCCGATTGTCCATTCGCGAAACCGCGAGTGTCCATAGGCCCCCATCACGATGAGGTCGGCGGCCATTTTGCTTGCTTCCTGCAACAGCGCTTCCGAAGTCGAACGGCGGCCCGCCTCGATCCTGCGCACTTCGGCTTTGGCGCCATGCCGACGAAGATGGGCCGTGATGTTGATCGGGTCCTCGTGCTCGTCCGTCAGCCCGGCGGTCTCGACCGTGACGAGACGGACATTGGTGGCAACGCGCAAAAACGGCATGGCTTCGGCAAGTGCGCGCGCCGATTCGCGCGTGTCGCACCAGGCGACGAGGACGTTGCGCACCGCGCCGCTTCCCTTGAATTGCTCGGGGATGAGATAAATGGGTTGTCCGGAACCAAAAAGCACGGCTTCGACCAAAGCGTCACAACCAAGCGAAGCTTCGCCGCGATAGGGCGTGGTCGCGATAAAAAGATCCGACCACCGAGCCGCCGAGGCGCAGAGCCTTGGCAAAAGACTCGCGCCCGCATCGATGCGGCGAATTTCGTTCTCGACGGCGATCTTCTTGAAGCGTTCTTTCAGGCGCGCGACCGCGACATCGCCTTCCTCGCGGATCTGCCGCTCGAATGCGAGCACCGGACCCATTGGCGCAAGCGTGGATTGAATCGCCAGAACATATGCGTATTCCGGCAATGGATTGGTATAGAGGCCCGTCAGGTGCGCTTCGAATCGGCCGGCGATCGCTTCGGCCTGGGTAAGCCGGATATGGTCCTCTTCCGTTCCATCCAGATGCACGATCAGATCCTTGAACACGTCCGTCCCCCTTGGCAAAGGCGATCCGTCACCGCCCCCATAGAAGGGAAGCTGACGCTTGCCGACATTGATCCTGCGCAATCGGTGCAAGGCCCGATTATCCGGCAAATCTTCCTGCCAGAAGAAAATTCATTGTGCGGAGCGCTCGCTCGAGACCGGCGTCGTCAGGCGGGCCATCGAGACCTCGCCGGCTCAGCTTCCGCCGGTCTCCGCGACCTAAAAAATCGGGAGGCTATCGAATGTAGATTCTGGCAGCGGGCGGCACCAAGAGGAGCGGGCCCGGGACATTGTTCTTGAAGAGAAAATCAGTCGCCAATTGCCACACCGCCAGCCCTCCGCGCTGCACCGTAAGAATTCTAGACCGGGCTTCCCACCGGCGGCTCTACAGGGCGCCAATCGGAGCATTCTTTTGATCCCTCAAAAGCCGAGATCGAGGTACGATCACTGCCGCCACTCGCGGCCTCGCCGCAGCAATCCGACGGGCGACCGCTACCAGAGTTGCCACAGGCTTCGGCAGGAGAATTGGTCCGGTGCGGTCAAGATCCTTCCTTCTGAAAATCGCCGATATCTTCAGCCTCTTCGTCGTGATCGCCTTGTCGGCGCAGCCGCGATCTTTGGCCGCCGAACAGCCATCGGACATTCCGGCCTGGCTGAGGGCCCATGTCGGCGAAGGCGAAGGTCAAATCGCGCAACCGGTCTTGCAAAGGGCCCGCGCGCTCTACCTGCGAAAACTGCGCGAAGGCGCGGTTAAAAATCTTTGCTACTTCGCCATGGACGCTACGCGTCCCAGCGTCCTAAGCGACGGAAAATTGGGGCACCGGTTCTACGTTATCTGCGAATCCGACCGGTCGTTTCGTGCGATTTGGGCGGGGCACGGCGGCGGTCGCGATTTGCAAGGCGTCGCGGATTTCGCAAACGGGAGACGGTGCGCGAAAAACTTCAGCAATGCGATGGATTCGGACCTGACGGCCGGCGGGGCCTATGTGACAGGCGAGATGAAAACGTCATTCAAAGGCTATTACCGCGTGTCGGTGAAACAAGACGCGGTTTTGATACGCTCGTTCATTCAGTTTTACGGCGAAGGCGAGACCGCAAACGCCAGACAGCGCAAGATCGGCGGACATGCGGCCGTCTTGTTGAGGGGGGTATGTCTTCTGAAAGATCCGGCCAGCCCGCACGCAAACCAAGACGGTTACGTTCCGTTCGGAAAGCTGGTGGATTACTCGGGTGGCCGCAGCGACGGTTGTACCAGTTGGTCGCCGTCGGACGTCCGGCAAATCATCGCGATGGTGAGGGACGATCCGACGACGCTGTACATCTATCCTGACGCGGCCGACGTCAACGCCGTCGCGCGAGCGGTGGCGGCCGGACGGTCGCTGTCGCGCGCGCAATTATATTGGAACGCTTCCTGTCTGAAAGAAATCCGCTCACCGAAATTTTGGCCAAAGGAAACCCTCAATCCGATCCTCGTCCAATACAAGAAGGATCATCCCGCACCCCCGCAACGCCCAACGCCGATTTGCAAGGGACGGTGATACCTTCTTGTTCCTTGTCTCTTGCACCGCCTCCCCGCGCCGCTCGACGAAAAGGATGGCGATAAGCCCGTTTGGGAATCGCCCAACCTGCGTCCCATCACCAGAGCGGAAGTCTCCGTCGGCACACGGCGCCCAAGGCAACTACCGCCTGAAGCAGCGCAGGGTTCCGTTGGGCATGCGCACGGCAGTATGGCCCGTGTGTCTCAGGCACCAGGCTTGATTTTGACCGCCCCATACGCAATAGCCCCAAGCATTGCGATGACGGTTCGGACCGCAGCCGCCCAAAGCGAACGCCGGCGCGACCGCCGACGATAAGGCGGCAAAAACAATTACGATCCCGAGCAGCACGGTCCCGAGCGTTTTCATGGAACACCTCCTTTGATGCGCGACTGGGCAAATCGCCGCGCGGTTTGTACTTCAAGTGAGCGCTTGGGTATAGGACTAGAGCGCATTTTGGCACTTCGCCGACGCGTTCCCGAACGGCCGGACGGTCGCCAACGGGGGAACGGCGCAAGCTGGCCATTTCGCACAAGATCCGTTTTCCGAAACCTGTCGAGAGTGCGCAAACAGCGATTTTGTGACTCTCGACCAATGGCGCGGGGCGCTCACCGGCGTGTGCCGGGTCTCAAGCTTTCCGATATCAAGCGCACGCGGTTCAACGAGCCTGAATATTGCGAGTCTTTTCGGCCGACGATCTCGCACGCACCGCTGCCGCACCCTGCGCGAGCCATCGACAAAACTGGTAGCGTCAATTGCTCCTCGGTCATCCGCGCCTAGGGCGTGACGGAGTTTTTGAGCAGCTTTAAGATCGGAATCTAAGGCATTGTTTCTA
>JASHSW010000077.1 GCA_030038595.1 Methylovirgula sp. | reverse complement strand
GCTTTCCTTTCGGCGCCCATCGCTCGATCCGCCCGCCGAAACCGTTGCGTCAGAAAACGATCTGCGTGCGTCCGGCGATCCAATCGATGGTGGCGCCGCGACTATTAAGAGGCCCCAGCGCTTGCTGGCCGTCGACGACCACATGCTCGTAATCGAGCATGAACTTTAGGTTCAGGTTCGGATACCAGTTGAGACCCACGCCATAGGAGGTCTGGGAAATGCCGCCATATCCAGGCGTCTTAGTCGTCGAGCCCGGAATTGTGTAAGTGCTTCCGAGAACCGTGGTGTTCAGGTTGGGGTCGTTGAGATCGACGGTGCTGTAGCGTCCGGCGATTTCGAGCGCGCCCCAGCCACCGGTGCCGAACACAAAAGGCCGGTCGGGAATGACGCCCGAATAGGCTCCGAGCGCAGGAACGTAGACACGTTTGCCGCCAAACGTGTAGCTGGCCTCGGCATAACCGCCGTTGAAATTGAGGGTCGGGCCCGGCACTCCGCCCGTCCATCCGGTTCCATACCCGGCGGTAACCGGCGTCGTGTCCACCAAGGTGGCCACCGTATAGTGGTAATACTCGCCTTGGAAGAAGAAGTTCTGCCACCCCGCCGCCGCCTCGGCACCGAACACCTGACCGCCATGCGCCGGAATATTGCCGGTGTTGAGGAAGTAGGTCGGATCGACGCGAAGCTCGGGCCTGTCGTAAAGCTGGATGCCGTCGAGGTTGGCGCCGAGGCGGGGATCGAACAGGTTGGCATAGTTGAAACCGACGTGCAGCGACGCGTCCTTAGTTTGCACGATCTGGTAGGAAGCGCGGAAGAGGCCCGACAACTGCCGTCCAAATCCCGATGGCGTCGGCGTGCACGGCGTACCAGCAGTGGTGCCAATGCAAGAGGCCCCGTCGGTGTGCAAAGAGCCGGAGTTGGGGCCGGTTATATACGCGCCCACCCAATAACGATCATTGTTCGAATGCGCCCCCGCCGCCGTACGGAAATCGCCGCCGCCGTATTCCGTGGCGACGACTTGGGCGGAGGAGCGCTCCAAAAACATGATGTTGTTGGAACCGGTCGCCTCGTCGATCGTCCAGGGCACGTCCTGGACACCCGGCAAATCGATTGCGACTGGGAAAGGGCCTCCGTGATTGTAGAAACCATTGTAGGTGACGAAGGCGTTCTCGACGCCCGACAGATAATTGTTGTTGGTAGTCGGACTCGTCCCTGAATTGGCGTTCGCCAACGCATCATTCGGGTTGAGGCTGTCCGACGTATTCCCGAAATCGTAGATGAGAGCGTAGTTCCAGTCGCCCAGGAACTTGCCGACGACGCCGATCCGTGCGCGCCGCAGATTGAGCCCACTGGAAAGACCCGTTTGATCGAGGGTTTTCGCCCCGGGCCGATAGTCCAGGTAGCCGCCCGTATCGATGTGCAACCGACCGGTCAATTCGATGGTGTTCTGGTTGTCCGGGCTCGCCAGGCCAAAATGAAAGCCGTGCGCGCTCGACATGATGACATGCGGGCCTGCAGGGACCGGCGCCCCTCCCTTCGTCGCCAATACCGTGAGGGGCCTTTGTTTGCGGAGCGCCCTGATTTCGGCCCGCAACGAGCTGATCTCGGCCTGGTGGCGCGCTTCGATCTGCTGGATTTGCGTTTCGAGCTTTTGAATCTGCGCACTATCGGCGAGGGCGGGTCGGGAGCAGGCCCATGGGCTCGACGTCGAGAGTAGGAGGAGCAGCATTCGTGGTGCTTTGCCACCCGCGCGCATTCCCGCGGCTGCCCGTATGCCGAATTCCTGATGCATCAGACCCCCTATCCAGGCCAGCCACATAGACTAGTAATTTTATATACTCTATGATCTAGATCAGCATCAGGAGGCTGAATAGTCAATAGAAATGATAGACTATTGGCATACCTAGATGGGATCTGTGGGATTTTGGACGCACCCCGCCCGAGAAAGGGGGACAAAGCCGCCGCATCGGGCCCAAGGAAGAGAAGATTTTTCTCGCTTCGTCTCCGGTCTCTGCCGAGCAATTGCGGATCTTCGCCGCAAAACAGAGGAGAAAGCTGGCGGGCGGGATCGCCGCGCCGATGGGCGGCGGCACGGCGATCAGAGCTGCCGGCGCGGAGCGGCAAGGCGGCGTGACGCGGTGTAAGGGCTGGGCGTTCTTGCGCGAGCGGGAGGCTTAACCGCGCGGCTGAACGCGGAGCAGGAAGAGCAAAAATCTATAGGCAAGATCGATGTGAAACGCGCCGCGCGGCGCCGGGTCCACGGCGCGTTTGTCGAAGGCCCGAACGAACCGGTCGAGCTTAATCGGTCCCGACGCGGTTGGCGTCATCGATCGTCATGTCGAGATCGCCGACGCAGGTCGCATATTGCTGCGAGCCCGGGACGAGGCCGGTTTGCGCGCAGACGCGGCGCACCGACGTCATCTCATCGCCGCGTTGGTACGACCGGAAAGGCTCTTCCGCAGCCGCGGCCGACGCAGCCGGCCGAGCAGCGCTCCGTTCGCGATCGAGCACGCAATTGGCGAAGGACGCGCTCCCGACGCGATACCCGGCGCGAAAACAAGCGCGCCGCGCCTGCGTCACCGCGCCGGCGCGCAGCGCCGAAACAGCGTTCTCTTGCAGGCTCATTTCGCAATAGACGAACGGTGCTTCGCTCGGATTAAGCCCCATGCTCGCACAAGCGCTCGCTATGCGTCGGTCGTAACGGGCGCCTTGCGCCATCGCTGCCGACGCGACCATCAATCCCGCCGCAGCCGCCAAAAACAAACATGAGCGCAACATCGCATCACCCGCGCGATAGCTTCTATGACGCAAAGATAGCGGGAGATGCGAATTCTTGTAGTAAAAACCGATTTAGACGCACCGATTCTGCTTAAAACCTGCTTCATTAAACTATTTTTTACGTGCCGATCGCTGCGACAAACCCACGGAATGCTTTGCTGAGAATCAGCCGCCAGACCACGTGCCGGCGGTATTCTTCTGGCGACGATGCGACGATCCGACGTGAAAGAATGGTGAGGATTGCCCTCGAGAACCCCGGCCGCGGCGAGTCTGCGGCTTACCGCGCGCTCTGCGCAGTCGGTGCCTTGCGGCATTCCCGCTCGACACTGTCCAGCGCTTGCGACAGACCGGCCAGCGAATAGCTGTCGGTCGTCACATGACCTTTGGTGGAAGTGGCTTTGACGATGAGCTTGGCGCTCTTCTTCAGGGCTTTGATGAATTCGGCTTCCTGCGCGGGATTCTTGATCCACGCGTTGGTGCCCTTCGAGATGAGATCAAAGCTCGTGCCCGACACATCGGCCTCGGCCTCGGCGCCGTTTTTCATCGGAAACCCCATCATGATCGAAACTTCGTTGTGGATATTTTCGCCGGGCCGGTTCGAGATGAACACGTAGGCCGGGTCGCGTTTGAGCTTGCTGGGTGCGCGTTCCTTTGGCTGGGCGAGCGCATAGCAGGTCTTCTCTTTGCCGCCTTCGGCGAGAAATGCGCCCCAATCGCCGAAGCTCGCAATCTGCACCGGCTTGCCGGCGTTTTTATCGCTGGTCGCGCCTTTCGATGCTTTGGCCTCGGCGGATTTGCTGGATTTGGACTTGGCTTTGGCGGTGTTTTGTTTGCCGGGTTTGTGCTTGACCGGCGTCGGTTCGTTGGCAGCCAATCGTAGCGACATGGAATCCTGCGCCATGACGACCGGCGCGGCGAATCCGCAGAGCGGGAACGCGGCCGCTAAGGCAAGTCGAAACGTGCGAATCATTGTGGAAACATACCTCGCGGGTGGACGCGCGCCAAAATTCGATGCGGCAATTGGGAATGAAGCGACGGATCAGGGCAAAATTCGGACGCAGCCCGCGCAGCGGATCAAAGCCCGACGCCCTTGGCGGCGGCCAGTATGGCGCCCGGATCGTCTTGCGAGCCTTGCTGCACCAGCACGACATACGCTTCGCCGTCGCCCTTCAGCTCCGTGAGCTTGAGGCTTTCCGGCTTGCCGCTCCATTCGCCGACCTTGTGGATCGCGCGTACGACGTTCGTATAGGTGACGCTGCGGCCGGAATTTTCGCCGCGCTCGATCACCACGGTGCGGGATTTGGCGACACGCAGCACGTAAACCCCGGCCGAAGTCTCGCTGCCCGCGCCGACGTCGATCTGCAAAACGCCGGCATGCTCGTGCAATTGCACCGACACGCTAAGCGCGCCTTCGCGCTGCTTCGCGGTCCTGATGGCGCGATCGATCGCCGCTTTGTCGCTGCCGACCGCGTCGACGAGCCCGTCGATGACCGCTTCCGGCGTGTAGACGCGGCGTTCGCCCAACGCCGCGGCATAGGCCTCCTGCCGGGCGGTAAATTCCGGCGAGGCCAAGGTGTCTTTCCAGCCGATGAAATCCCAATAATTGATTGGGAAACTCAGCGCGACGATTGACGGGTCGGTCGCAATTCTCGTCAGCAGCCGATCGGCCGGCGGACAAGACGAACAACCTTGCGAGGTGAACAGTTCGACCACCCCGGTGATGCCGCTTGCGGCAGCCGCAGAGCTAAATCCGCAAACCGTCAGCGCCGCGCCAAGGCAACTACAGCGAACGAACTTACGCGCCGGTGTAAGCATGGGCATAGGAATCTTTCCGGACGGAAATCTAGAGGAATGCCGTACCGGCGCCATTCAATTCCGGGTGAGGGCGTTGCGGATGCGCTTGAAAAAGCTTGGGTTGTTAAATCCAGCCAAACGCCGCCGGCAAGCCCGCGGGCCGCTTAGCGGCCGCGCAAGGCAGCCAGAACCGATCGGCATGCGCGCCCATCCGGTTTGAGCCCGACACGCGCCTGAAAATCGGCGATCGCGGCTTGCGTCTTACGGCCCAGGACGCCGTCAATCTTGCCGCCCAAGTCGTAGCCGCGGCGGATCAGCAAGGCCTGCACTTCGCGCCGCCCGGCACGCGACAAACCGGGATCGCTGGTCGGCCAAGCCGTCACGATCGGGCCGCGACCGCGCAGTCGGTCCGAGAGAAGCCCAATCGCCAGCGCATACGACTCCGCCGCGTTGTACGAGTAGATCGCATCGAAATTGCGGGTGACGAGAAATGCAGGCCCCTTCGGACCTGCCGGCAGAAACAGGCTCACTCGCATTGCGCCGCGGAGCGGCGCCCCATCGATATGCGTTATGCCGCGCGCCGCCCAAACTGCCATCGGTTGTTTGTTGCGACGCCCCGACGGTCCGGCGTAATGGGCGGGGATCTTCACTTCAAAACCCCACGGCAGGCTCCAGATCCAGCCGCTGTGATGCAGATAATTGGCGGTGGAGCCAAGTGCGTCCGGCACGGAATTGATGACGTCGCGACGCCCGTCTCCATCGAGATCGACGGCAAGACGCAAGAAAGTCGAGGGCATGAATTGCGTATGCCCGAAGGCGCCCGCCCACGAGCCGACGAAATTCGACGGATCGGCATCGCCGGCGCCGACGATCTGCATGGCCGCGAGAAACTCGCGGCGATAATATTCGGGGCGCCGGCTGGCCGAACAAGCCAGGCTTGCAAGTGATTGCAGGACGGGCCGCGTGCCGAAATTCCTGCCGAAATTCGACTCGATGCCCCATACCGCCGCGATCACCGAGGCGGGCACGCGATACCTGCGCTCGGCAACGTCGAGCCACTTCGCCCAGCGCCGCATCGCGGCGCGCCCGTCGGCGATGCGCTCGTCGTCGACGAGGGCGGCGATGTAATCCCAGATCGGAGTCACGAACTCCGGCTGCTCGTTCTCCGCTTCGATCACGCTGGGATCGAATGTTAGGTTGCGCGTCGCAGCCTCAACGGTCGCCGCGGCAACGCCGTTTGCCTCGGATTGTGCTTTCAATGCGCCGAGACAGGATTGAAAATCGGCATATGCGGGGTTGATCGCAAAGAGCCCGACAAGCAGCGAACCGGCGAACAAGAATCGCAGCATGCGAAGATTTTACCGCAGCATCCGCGGCTGTTCCAGGGCTGGGCGTTGGCGCGAATATGGCAGAAAAGTCCGCCCGGATATGAGAAAGCCCCGGCGCGAAGCCGGGGCTTTCGATCGCGTTCGGAGCGCAACGGCTCTGCAATGTCAACGCCGCCGCCGACGTCTAAGCCTTCAGGGAGGCGGTGAGTTCCAGCGGCTTTGCGATCAGACATTGAGACACTGGATCACCTCCTTTCGATTGTGGACGACGGCGGCCTTCTATCCCGATCGGCGCCCGTTTGCCAAGCGTGGCAGACGGGCGCAGCCCGTTCAGCCGACGACACCCGGCCCAAGCACGACGACTTTGGTGCCGACCGGCGTCTGCCGGTAGAGATCGATCACGTCCTGGTTGATCATCCGAATGCAGCCGGAGGAGACGCTCGTGCCGATCGTCCAGGGCTCGTTCGTGCCGTGAATGCGATAAAGCGTATCCTTGTTGCCTTCCCAGAGATACATCGCCCGGGCGCCGAGCGGATTGTCGGCGCCGCCAGGCATGCCGAGCCCGCCCTGCAGTTGCGACATATACTTGGCGAGCTCCGGCTGACGCTGCAGCATTTCCGGCGGCGGATACCAATCCGGCCATTCCTGCTTGTCGTGGATCATGGCGATGCCGGACCAGGCAAAACCTTCGCGCCCGACGCCGACGCCGTAGCGCATCGCCCGGCCGCCGCTCAGTACGTGATAGAGATAATGGCTCCCCGGATCGACGACGATCGTGCCCGGCTGCTCGCTCGTTTGATAGGCGATCTCTTTACGCAGAAACGCCGAGTTGAGTTCCGAGAGTTTGACGGCGGGGATCGGATAGGGTTCGCCCGTCACCGCTCCGTACATGCCCGCATAGTCCTCGTCGGTGTCGCGTGAGAGCGGCGGCACGGGTGGACCCGTATACGCCTCGGCGATCGGATCGGGTGTGTTGGTGGAAACGCAGGCCGCCAGGCTAAGCGAGAGACCTGCGGCCGAAGCCCCGGTGAGTAGCGCGCGACGACTGACAAGATGCATGGGCTTACCTATTTCGTTCGAGGCCTCTTTTGAATGGCCTTACCATCGGCAAGGCCCCCTGGAATGCGCCTCAATTGCGGGGGAAGCGCGGCGTGACCGCGTAACCGGCACCCGAGCTTCAAAGTTTCCTGTTTGAACTAGATCTCGTACGGTGAGGTTCAAGGGGCGCTGCGGCATTTCGCAAATCGGCAAGGTGGCGGCGAACCGTCGCCGAAATCCCGCCGCGGCGTGCGCCGGCGCACTTACGCCAATGCCGCCCCCATTTCTTCGAGCACGCGGGCGACCGCTTTGTGACGGCCGCTTGTCTCGACGTAGCGCGCCACTTTTGGATAGGCGCCGACCAAATCCCGGCTCATGAAGGCGCCGACCACGCGCGGCACACGGAAGAGCGCCGGCGCGAGCTGGCAATCGGCAAGCGTCAAATTCGGGCCGGCAGCGAACGTATCGCCCGTCAGAATGGTCTGCAAGGCAGCGAGCCCGCGAACGATTTTCGTCAAGCGGTTGGCGGCCGTCTCCTCGTCGGGGTCCGGCAACTGGGCGAGTTCGACGGTCGGCGTCGTAATGTGAAGTTCGCCGATGCGCTGCAGCAGACGCACCTGAGCGCGCGCTTCGGGACCCTCCGGAAGGAGCGGCGGATCGGGAAACTTCTCTTCGAGATATTCCACGATCGCCGAGGACTCCGGCAGGCGCGTGCCGTCGTCGAGCATCAGGCACGGAATGGTGCCGAGCGGATTGATCCGATGATATTCGGCAGAGCGCAGGCCGCCCGGCGGCGCGACGATCTCGATATCGAGCGCCTTGGCGTAAATTGCGATTCTAACGGGCGCCGAGAACGGCGATTGATTTTCCGAATAGAGCCGCATTTGCTCAAGAGTTCTCCGCTTCGTCCGGTGCGATGGCCTCGTGCGCCTTGAGGCGATCCGGCTGCGGCATCGAGACGATATTGTAGCCGGAATCGACATAATGGATCTCCCCGGTAACGCAATTGGAGAGATCGGAAAGAAGATAGAGCGCGGCACTCCCGACCGCATCGATCGTGACCGCCCGGCGCAGCGGAGAATGGGCCTTCTGAAAATTGAACATGCAGCGGGCATCGGCAATGCCGGCGCCAGCCAGCGTGCGCACCGGACCGGCCGAGATTGCATTGACCCGGATCCCTCGCGGGCCGAAGTCGGCGGCAAGATAGCGTACGCTCGCCTCGAGTGCCGCCTTGGCGACCCCCATCACGTTGTAGTTCGGCATCACTCGGGTCGAGCCGCCGAAGGTGAGCGTCAACAACGCCCCGCCCTTCGGCATCAGCTTCGCGGCGCGCCTCGCCATCTCCGTGAACGAGAACGCGGAAATCAGCATGGTGCGCTGGAAATTCTGGCGCGTCGTATCGGCATAGCGGCCGCGCAGCTCGGCGCGATCCGAATAGGCAATGCAATGGACCGCAAAATCGAGCGAGCCCCAGGCGCGCTGCAGCGCCGCGAAGGTCGCATCGAAACTCGCCGGATCCTCGACGTCGCAGGGCAGAACGAGCGAGGGATTGAGACGTTCGACCAGCGGCTTGACGCGCTTGCCGAGCGCCGCGGTCTGGTAGGTGAAGGCCAGCTCGGCGCCCTCGTCGTGGAGCACGTTGGCGATGCCCCAGGCGATCGAGTGATCGTTGGCGACGCCCATCACGAGGCCACGCTTGCCGCGCATCAGCGCGTGCCGCTGATCAGGCATCGACTTGTTTCAAGACGATCGAGGCGTTGGTGCCGCCGAAGCCGAACGAGTTGGACAGGACGGCGCGCAAGGCGAGGCCGTCGCGACGCTTGCGCACGATGTCCACGTCGGCAAAGGCCGGATCGAGTTCGTCGATATTAGCGCTCGCGCAGATGAAGCCGCTTTGCATCATGAGCAGACAATAGATCGCCTCCTGCACGCCCGTCGCGCCGAGCGAATGTCCGGTCAGAGATTTGGTGGCGGAGAGCGGTGGGGCGCGGTCGCCGAATACGCTGCGGATCGCTTCGATCTCGCGCAGGTCGCCGATCGGCGTCGAAGTGGCATGCGGGTTGATATAGTCGATCGGCACCTTGATGCTCTCGAGGGCCATGCGCATGCAGCGTACCGCGCCTTCGCCCGACGGCTGCACCATGTCATGGCCATCCGACGTCGCGCCATAGCCCGCCACTTCCGCGTAGATCTTGGCGCCGCGCGCCCGGGCATGCTGCAGCTCTTCCAGCACGAGCACGCCGGCCCCGCCGGCGATGACGAAACCGTCGCGATTCTTGTCGTAGGCACGCGAGGCGACGCTCGGGCGGTCGTTGTAGGCGCTGGACAACGCGCCCATGGCGTCGAACAGCACCGAGAGACTCCAGTCAAGCTCCTCGCATCCGCCGGCGAATATGATGTCCTGCTTGCCGTATTGGATCATCTCGTAGCCGTTGCCGATACAGTGATTGGAGGTCGCGCAGGCCGACGAGATCGAATAGCTGACGCCTTTGATCTTGAACCACGTCGACAGCGTCGCCGAAGCGGTCGATGACATGGCTTTGGGAACGGCGAAGGGGCCGACCTTTTTGGGACCCTTGCTGCGCGCCGTATCGGCCGATTCGATCAAGGTTCGCACCGAAGG
>JASHSW010000076.1 GCA_030038595.1 Methylovirgula sp. | reverse complement strand
CGGCGCGGCAAGGATCGCGGCGCGCGTCGCCTCGACTTCGGCGCGCAGCGAAGCATCGCCGGCGATCACCCGGGCCCGCGTCAGCGCCATATGCTCCCAGGTTTCCGCCTCCTTCTGTTGATATTCGGCGAAACTCGCAAGTTGCGTTGCAAGCGGTCCTTGGCCTCCGGAGGGACGCAGCCGCATATCGACCTCATAGAGCAGCCCGCGCCGGGTTGGGACGGTCAGCGCCGAGATGAGCCTCTGGAACAGCCGCGTGTAATAACGCGTGGCATGCAGCGGCTGCGGCGTATCCGAGTCGGGCTCAGCGGCATCGAAGTCGTAGATCAGGATGAGATCGAGATCGGAGGCCGCCGTCATTTCCCGCGAGCCGAGTTTGCCCAGCGCAAGCACAACGCATCGGCCGCGCGGAATTCGCCCGAAGCGCGCCGCAAAGTCCTTCATAACCTGATCGAGACAGGCGCGCACGATGCTGCCGGCGAGCGCCGAATAGGCCTGGGCCGCCGGCGCGATCATCCCGGTCAAGAGGCGCAAGCCGATTAGAAACGATTCCTCTTGGCAAAAATCGCGCAGGGAGTCGAGTACGTCTTCGAGCGTCGAGTATGGAGCGATCGCCTGTTGCAGCCGCTGATCGAAATCGCTGTCTTCGAGCGGCGCGGCGAGCAGGCTGCGGTCGAGTGCGACGTCGAGAACATGCGGGCGGCGGATGACGATCTCGGCCAGCCGCGGCGCACTCCCCAGGATCTCGGCAAAAAGGCCGCGCAACTGCGCATTCGATTTCAAGATCGACAGAAGTTCGACGGCTGCTTTCAGCCGGCCGAGCGCCTGATCGAATGCTGCGACCGCCGCGTCGGGATCCGCGGATTGCCCGAAAGCTTCGAGCAGCGCCGGCACAAGCTCGGTCAGTACCTCGCGGGCCCGTTCGGAGCGCACCGCCGCGCGCCGCCCGAAATGCCAACCGCGGATCGTTTCGGCGACCAACTCCGGGCGGCGGAACCCAAGCCTCGCCAGCGTTTCAAGCGTCTCCGGATCGTCCGCAACGCCGGTAAAGACGAGGCTACCGACCGCAGCCGATAGCCCGGGCGAGGCTTCGAAGAGGCGCGCGTAGTGCTCGGCGACCCGGCCAAGATGGTGGCTGAGCTCGTCGGCAAACGGTGCGAGCCCGGCGTAGCCGCAGAATTTTGCGAAGCGCACCAACTCGTGCGTTTCGGCCGGCAGGCGCTGCGTTTGCTCGTCGGCGACCATTTGCAGCCGATGTTCGGTCTCGCGCAAAAAGAGATAGGCGGCTTCGAGATCGTCGCGCGCCTCGCGGCTGATCAACTCCTGCTTGGCGAATTCGTCGAGCATGTCGAGGGTCCGCGCGCCGCGCAGCAGCGGTCGCTTCCCGCCGAAGATCAATTGCTGGGTCTGCACGAAGAACTCGATCTCGCGAATGCCGCCGCGTCCCAATTTCAGATCGTGGCCGGCGACGGCGATCTCGGCGTGGCCGCGCACCGCGTGAATCTGACGCTTCATGGCGTGAATGTCGGCGATCGCCGCATAATCGAGATAGCGGCGCCAGATAAACGGCGCGAGTTGCGCAAGAAAAGCCTCTCCCAGCTTGCGGTCGCCGGCGATCGGGCGGCCTTTGATCAAGGCGGCGCGTTCCCAATTCTGGCCGAAGGATTCGTAATAGAAAAATGCCGCCGGAAGCGAAATCGCGATCGCCGTCGAACCGGGATCGGGCCGCAGCCGCAGATCGACACGTAAGACGTAGCCGTCGGAAGTCCGTTCTTGCAGAATCTTTACGAGCCGCTGGGTGATGCGCACGAAGAGCATCGCCGGCTCGGCCTTTTGGATGATTGCCGGACTTTCCGGATCGAACAAAACAATGAGATCCGTATCGCTCGAATAATTGAGTTCGCCGGCCCCATGTTTGCCGAGCGCCAGAACGACGACTCCGCAATCCCGATCGGGAGAGGCTGGATCCGGCAAATGCAGCTTGCCGGCGGCCCACGTCTCGCCGAGGACGAAGTTCAGCGCCGCGGCGACGAACGCGTCGGCGCCGGCGGTAAGCGTTTGCATTACCGTTTCGGTCGTCCACACGCCGCCGAGATCGCTGAGTGCGACGAGCAATGCGAGTTCCTGCTTGGCGCGCCGCAAGATGCGCATCAATTCTTGCTCGGAGCCAGGCGATGCGGCGGCCAAGTCGCGAAGAAGTGCATCGCGCGTTTGTTCGGGCGGCGCCGTGAGAAGACGCAGCAGCCGGCCGGGGTCGGACCTCACCAGTTTCCAGAGATACGGCGAATGGTCGGCCACGGCGAGCAGCAGCGCGCGGGTGGCCGCTTCGCCTGCCATGGCCGCCAGCTCCGCATCCGCCCCGACAAGGAAATCTCCGAGGCGCGCTTCGGCTGCGCCGCGATCGGCAAGCGCAGGAGCTTTGCAAAACCTCTCTCGAAGGCTCGGCATCGTCCCTCCGCGCTTCAGGCGACCGCTCCGGCTTGCGATTTGAGCGGCGCCGCCAACTTCACCGGCGCAGCCGGCAAGACGAGCACGGCCTTGAGACCGGGCGAATGGTCGTCGAACCGCAATGTGCCCTTGTGCAACCGTGCGACGGCGGCGGCGAGTGCGAGGCCGAGGCCCGAGCCCGGCTGGGAGCCGGAATTTTCAAGCCGCACGAAACGCTCCTGGGCGCGCTCGCGGTCGGCCGCCGCAATGCCGGGGCCGCGATCGGCGACGCCGATTTCAATCCAAGCGCCGCGGCGTTTGGCGGCGATTTCGACCGTCGCAGGTTTATCCGCCGGGCTCGGGGGCATACCGTATTTCAACGCGTTGTCGACGAGATTTGCGAGCGCCTGGCCGATGAGTTCGCGGCTGCCGCGCAGCGTAAGCCCCGGTTCGACGTCGAGCGAGAGGCTGACGTTGCGATCCTCGGCAAGCGGCTCGTAAAGTTCGCCGACGTCGCGGGCAACGTCCGCCGCATCGAAATCGATCATCCCTTCCGGCCCCGTGCCGGCGTCGGCGCGAGCGATCATCAAAAGCGCGTCGAAGACGCGGATCAGCGCGTCCGATTCGTCGATGACTTTCTCGAGCGCAAGCCGATAATCCTCGGGAGTCTTCGCAAATTGCAGCGCTTGCTCGGCGCGGCTGCGCAGCCGCGTCAGCGGCGTCTTCAAGTCATGCGCGATATTGTCCGAAACCTCGTGCATTCCGATGACGAGTACCGAGATGCGGTCCAACATCGAATTTAGGTTTTGCACGAGACGATCGAGCTCGTCGCCGGTGCCGGCAAGCGGCAGACGGCCGGCGAGATCGCCGGCTACGATGGTCTTGGCCTTCGCGGTGATCGAATCGACTCGGCGCAGCACGTGGCGGGCGACGAAAAGACTGCCGATCGTGCCGATGATAACAAGCCAGATCAGCGAGGTGACCAGCGCGCCCGCGAAGATGCGGCGCATGCGCAAAGCCTCCTCGATGTCATGGCCGACAAGGAGGCGAAATCCGCCCGACAATACAAAGACGCGCGCCAGGGCGCGGTGCGGGGTGTTGACATCGCCGGAGCGGGCGTAATCGGTCTCGACGAGCCCGGGTTGGGTGAGAACGCCGGGCGGCAGGCTGACGATGTTGCCGACGATCGGCTCGCCGGCGTGCGTAGTCACCAGGTACAGGCCGGCGCCGGGCTGCTCGGCACGGCGCTCGACGGCGCGGACGAGCTGGACGATGCCGCCTTCGGCGTATTGTTCGGCGAGACCGGTGATGTCGGTATTGATCGTTTGGGCGACCTGCGCATCCGCCAATTTCTCCACATCCCAGCCGGCGCGGGCAAGCACCAATCCGGCGCCGATCGCGGCGATGACGAGATAGGCGAGCGAGATCTTGAACGCCGTCGAGCGGAAGAGCTTAACGATTGCCGTCACGGATCATGTATCCAGCACCGCGGACCGTCTGCAAAAGCTGCGGATCGAAGCCTTTGTCGATCTTGGCCCGAAGCCGCGAGATATGAACGTCGATCACGTTGGTTTGCGGATCGAAATGATAATCCCAGACATTCTCGAGCAGCATGGTGCGCGTGACGACCTGGCCGGCATGTTTCATCAGATATTCGAGGAGCCGAAATTCGCGCGGCTGAAGAGCGATCTCCTTGCCGTTGCGCGTCAGCTTATGGGACAGGCGGTCGAGTTCGAGGCCGCCCACCCGATAGACCGTCTCCTCGCCGGTCCCGGACGACTTGCGGCGCGCCAGAACTTCGACGCGCGCCAACAATTCCGAGAATGCGTAGGGTTTGGTCAAATAGTCGTCCCCGCCGGCCCGCAAACCCTTGACCCGATCGTCGACTTGGCCGAGCGCGGAAAGGATCAGCACCGGGGTCTCGATCTTCTGGACGCGCAGACCGCCGATCAGCGACAAACCGTCGAGCTTCGGCAGCATGCGATCGACGACAAGGACATCATAGGGCCCGTCGCGGGCTTTGTCATAGCCTTCGAGTCCATCCGCGGCGTGATCGGCGACGTGCCCCGCCTCGCGCAGCGCCTTGACCAGATAGAGGGCCGCTTCTGAATCGTCTTCGATGATGAGGATGCGCATGGAAGACATATAGGCCGTCCGTCAAAAAAACGGCAGGCCAGAGCTTCTGCTCCAGACCTGCCGTCTCCCTTAGGCCGGCGCCGCAGACGGGGGGCAAATGCGACGCCGGGTGGAGAGGAGAGCGGGCCGGAATTCCGGCCCGAAAGCCTCACGATGCCGGATTGATCACCAGAGCGACGAAGTGGGTGTCGTCGCCGCTCTTGACGCGAAGCAGCACCGCCTTGCGGCCTTCCTTCTTGGCATCGGAGAGGACGTTCGACACGTCGCTCGGATTGGCAACGGACTTGCCGCCGGCTTCGAGAATGACGTCGCCGACCTTCAGGCCCTTTTGCGCCGCCGCGCCGTCCGGATCGACGTCGGTAATGACCACGCCTTGGCTGCCGGCGCCGGGGACGGAGTCGGCCGGCGCGAGCGCCATACCGAAATTGTCGTACCCGGAATTGCCGGACCCCGAATTCGTGTCCGCTTTGGCCTCCTGATCGTTGGGCAGCGTGCCAAGTTTCACCGAAACCGTCTTCTGCGCGCCGTCGTGCCAGACAAGCAAACTGGCCTGCGCGTTCGGTCCAAGCGCCGCAATCTTGCGCGCGAGTTCGCGCGGACCTTCGACGGGTTCGCCGTCGACGCCGAGGATCACGTCGCCGGTCTTGACGCCCGCCTTCGCAGCCGGCGAATCAGGCTGCGTGTCGGCGATGAGCGCGCCTTTGTCCGCCTTCAGTCCGAGGCTGTCGGCGATATCGGGCGTGACGGGTTGAATTTCGACGCCGATCCAGCCGCGCGTCACCTTCCCCTTCGTCTTCAACGCTTCGATGACGCTTTGCGCCTCGTCCGCGGGAATGTCGAAGCCGATGCCGACGCTGCCGCCGGTAGGCGAATAGATGGCTGTGTTAATCCCGACGACTTGTCCCTGCAGGTTGAAGGTCGGACCGCCTGAATTGCCGCGGTTCACCGGCGCATCGATCTGCAGATAGTCGTCATAGGGACCGGAGCCGATATCGCGACCGCGAGCCGAGACGATCCCGGCGGTGACGGTGCCGCCCAGACCGAAGGGATTGCCAACCGCAATCACCCAGTCGCCGATGCGCGGCATCGTCTTGGAGAATTCGACATAGGGGAAATTCGACCCGTCGGTAATCTTTAGCAGCGCCAGATCGGTCTTCTTGTCGGTGCCGACGACCTTCGCATGATAGGTCGTTTCGCCGTCGTCCATGGTGATCGTCACGTCGGTCGCGTTGTCGACCACGTGATCGTTGGTGACGACGTAGCCGTCGGGCGAGATGATGAATCCGGAACCTTGCGCGAGCATGATATGCGGCCTGCCGCGACGGAACTCAAACGGGATACCGTCTTGGCCGCCGAATCTCTTGAAGAAGCGCTCGAGTGGATCGCCGGGCTGCAAGCCGGGCATGTCCGACTGGTCGTCGTCCGCATCGGACACATTTGCCATTTTTACCTTGATCGAAACGACGGCGCCGCGAACCTTGTTGACGACATCGGCGAAGGAGAAGGCGTTGACCGGCAGGTTGGGGGTGGTCTCGGCCTGCGCGGTCGCCGCGAAGCTTGAATGCGGCAGGCCGACGTTGCCGGCAAGCGCCCCCGCCAGTGCGAGCGCCGCTACCGAACCGAGAAGCGCGACGCGCACGGAAGTGCGCCTTCCGAGCCTCGACTTATGCTCGCCGTGAGGCGGAAACTGCTGATCCATATTGCATCTCCATGGGCCAATTGGGCCTGTCCTGACGGCAGGACCTGAGGACAAAAACTGCGGGAACGACGCGCGGCGCGCATCCTTCGCCGATGAACATGGCGCAGGATGGTTTACGTCGCCATTTCGGGAAGATGAAACTTTTGTAAGCTTCGCTGTCGGCGGACGCCTACCGCGGCTCCATTCCTTCAAGGAGGGTGCGCATGAGACGGTTCACGAGCGTGTCGATTGCAAGCTCGGAACCGGTCAACGAATCGATTACCAGCATGGTCAGGCCGTGCACGGCCGACCAGTTGGAGAGCGCGGCGATGCTGAGTTCGCTTTTGTTGGTCGCAGATATTGCGAAATCGCCACGCTTGGCGCCGCGCAGGATAATCTCGTCCAAAACCGCTTTGGCGCCGGCTCCCGCGGCGCGTGCCTCCGCGGGCCGGCCGCTGTCCTCCTTGGTCGTGCCCGGTCGCGCCGCCGGCGCGGGCGCGGCGAGCGCCGAACCGAACATCAGTCGGTAAAGCGCAGGATTTTCGACCCCGGCGCTGACATAGGCCGTGGCGCAGGCCAGGAGCGCGGTTCGCGGCCTGTCGATGCCGGCGATCGCCGCACGCATCCGTTCGCGCAGCGCATCGAATCCCGCCGCGGCGACAGCGCCGAGAAGGTCGCGTTTTTCCGAAAAATGGTTGTAAGGAGCGTTGTGGCTTACGCCAGCGCGCCGCGCCACCTCGCGCAGCGAGAAGGCCCAATCCTGTTCCTCGCCGACCAATGCCAGGGCCGCCTCGATCAGGGCGCGGCGTAAGTCGCCGTGGTGGTAAGGGCGCTGGTCGATCGATTCCGCCTCGGTCATGGCTGCTCCAAAAATAATGTTGACATTGCCCATATTGGCTTTAATATGGACACTGTCCACTTAGCGCGGCGCGGCCGCGTTGTCCAGAGCAAAGGAGTTCGTCATGCCCAACTTGCAGCTCGATATGCCCGGCAAATATCCACTGGCGGCGAAGCGCAAGCTCGCCGAGCGTTTCGGCGATCTCTACGCCGAGGTCATGCAAACTACCCCTGACCTCGTCGACGTGACGTTTCGCGAACTCGGCGAGGGCAACCTTTGGCGCTGCGGTGAAAAAGGGCCGGTTCCTGCCGCTACGCTGATTTGCGACATTCGCCGCGGCCGGCCGCCCGAGCAACGCGAGCGTCTCGCCAGGGCGCTTGTCGATGCTTGCGTCGATGCTCTCGGGCTCGACCCGCTGCTGATCAGCGTCGAATTTACCCAGCATTCCGGCGACGAGATCTATCGCACCATCCTCATCGACGGCACCCCGCAAGGAGGTCTTTCGAAGGACTGGTCGGCCAGCGAGACGAAGACGCCGCTGGTCGATGCGATCCGGGCGGGACATCGCGCCGGTTGAATTAATCGGGCAAGGCGCGCCGCGCCTCCCGGCGAATGGCATATGCTGCACTGCGACCGATGCTAAAGGAATGACGTGGATGCGGTCATTGCGGAGGAAATCGCGCCATGCTCGATCTTGCGCTCGCGATTGCCCATCATCTGCTGGTCTTCGGTCTGTTCGGCATTCTCTTCGCCGAGCTGATCTTGGTGCGTCCCGGCATGGATAGGCAGGCTGTGGCGCGCGTCGGCGCCATCGACCTTTGGTATGGCCTCCTCGCCGGTCTCATTATTGTTGTCGGCTTCTCGCGCGCAATCTTCGCTGCCAAAGGTTGGTTCTATTATTCCCACAACGCGTTCTTCTGGGCGAAGCTCGGAACCTTCGCTTTGATCGGACTGCTCTCTGTGCCTCCAACCATCGATTATATACGCTGGCGCCGAGCGAACACCGCGCCAAGCCATGCGCAGGTAAGAGCGGCGCAACGATTCCTTTGGATCGAAGTACTGCTCTTTCCCCTGCTCCTTGTTTTCGCCGCGGCCATGGCGCGGGGATACGGAGAGATTGGCTAGATTAGGCTTCGCAGATCGCGCTCGTTGGCTACTCGCCCAATCCGAAGCGATCGGCGGCGCCAACCCCGGGCTGAGGCGACAGGACCGCTGACCTGCCTACCCCTCCCACACCACCCGTCCCGCCACCAGCGTGAGTTTCACCCTGCCCTGCATTTTCGCATCGTCGAACGGCGTGTTCTTGCAGCGCGAATGGAGCTTCATCGGATCGACGACATAGGGTTCGTCGGGATCGAAACGGATGAGATCGGCCGGCGCGCCGACCGCGAGTCTGCCTTGCGGCAAGCCGAGAATCTCGGCCGGGCGCGACGACATGGCGGCGAGCAGTCGCGATAGTTTCACTTCGCCGGAATGGACGAGGCGCAGGCCCGCCGACAGCATGGTCTCAAGCCCGATCGCACCGTATTCGGCCTCGGCGAACGGCAAGCGCTTGGTATCGACGTCCTGCGGATTGTGGTCGGAGACGATCACATCGACGGTGCCGTCGGCGAGCGCATCGACGAGCGCACGGCGCTCGGCCTCGGCGCGCAATGGCGGCGTGAGTTTCAGGAAGGTGCGATAGTCGCCGATATCGTTCTCGTTCAACGTCAGGTGATTGATCGAGGTCGCGCAAGTGATCGGCAGGCCGGCGTTCTTCGCGGCGCGGATGGCATCGAGCGACATGCGAGTCGAGACGAGCCCGGCGTGATAGCGCGCCCCCGTCAACGCAATGAGCCGGATGTCGCGGTCGAGCATGATCGCTTCCGCCTCGCGCGGGATGCCGGTCAGCCCCAGGCGGGTTGCGAGTTCACCCTCGTTCATCACGCCTTCGGCGGCAAGGTCCGGATCCTCGGTGTGGTGAATGACGAGCGCGTCGAAATCGCGCGCATAGGCCATCACGCGGCGCATGACCTGTGCGTTGCGCAACGACTTCGCCGCGTCGCTGAAGGCGATCGCGCCGGCTTCTTTCAAAAGGCCGATCTCGGCGATCTCGACGCCTTCGAGGCCCTTGGTCAAGGCGGCGACCGGCAGCACGCGCACGTGTCCCGTGTCGCGCGCCCGGCGCAGCAGAAAATCGACGACCGCAGGCTCGTCGACGGGAGGATTGGTGTCGGGCCGCGCCAGAATAGTTGTCACCCCGCCCGCCGCCGCCGCCGCGGTCGCGGTCGCGATCGTCTCGCGGTGTTCCGCCCCCGGCTCGCCGACGAAAGCGCACATGTCGATCAGGCCCGGGGCGATGAGGTCCCCGCCGCAATCGATCGCATGCGCGTGCGAAGGCAGAGTCGCCGAGGCTACGGAAGAGCCAAGATCGCGAATGATGCCGTCGATGACGAGAACGCCGCCGCGGGTCTCCTTGCCCGTCGTCGGATCGAGAAGCCGGCCGTTGACCAACGCCAGCGGCTGGTGGGCGATCGCCGGTGTGGAGGGAGCTTGCATCGCGCCTCAACCGTTGGGCAAATGTTCGGCGAGCGCCGCGAGCACGGCCATACGCACCGCGACGCCCATCTCGACCTGTTCGCGGATCAGACTCTGCGGGCCGTCGGCGATGCCGGAATCGATTTCTACGCCGCGGTTCATCGGTCCTGGATGCATGACCAGGGCATCCTGCTTCGCATAGCGCAGCTTTTCCGCGTCGAGGCCGAAGGTGCGGAAATATTCGCGCGACGAGGGCACATAAGCGCCGCTCATGCGTTCGCGCTGCAAACGCAGCATCATGACGATGTCGGCGTCGCAAAGTCCGCTCTTGATGTCGCGACAAACTTCGGCGCCCATGCGCTCGATGCCGACCGGCATCAGCGTCGAAGGGCCGACAACGCGCACGTGGGCGCCCAGCGTCGCGAGCAGCAGGATGTTGGAGCGCGCGACGCGCGAATGGAGAATGTCGCCGCAGATCGCCACCGTAAGGCCCTCGATGCGTCCTTTGTTGCGGCGGATCGTCAATGCGTCGAGCAGCGCTTGGGTGGGATGTTCGTGCGCGCCGTCGCCGGCGTTGACCACGGCACAATCGACCTTCTTGGCAAGCAGATGCACGGCGCCGGCCTGCGCATGGCGCACGACGATGATATCGGGGCGCATGGCGTTGAGTGTCACGGCGGTATCGATGAGCGTTTCGCCCTTTTTGACGCTCGACGTCGCAACCGACATGTTCATCACGTCGGCGCCAAGCCGTTTGCCGGCCAATTCGAACGACGATTGCGTGCGGGTCGATGCTTCGAAAAAGAGATTGATGAGGGTGCGGCCGCGCAGCGTGGCGCGCTTTTTTTCGATCTGGCGCGATACCTCGATCGCGTCTTCGGCCATGTCGAGCAAAGTTACGATGTCCGTCGCCGAAAGCCCCTCAATTCCGAGCAAATGCCGGTGTCGGAATTTCTCGATGGGCCGCAAATCGGACATTAAAGCCGTTCTATAGGATTGATTTTGCACCTTTCGCAAGGGCGTCGGCGGCATTTGGTTGACGACGATCCTTGCCCCCATTTGACACTTTGATCCCCTGACCCCATGTTCCGCGGCAAACGAGCGCTCGCCTCGGCATGCGTCGGCAGTCATGGCGGCGCGGTTTAATTCCAGAAAAATCGAGCGTTTTCAGCCGCCTAGGATCGGAGCTTCTTCCTTATGAATCTGGTCATCGTCGAATCGCCTGCCAAGGCCAAGACGATCAACAAGTATCTCGGCCGCAATTACGAAGTCGTGGCCTCCTTCGGCCACGTCCGCGACCTGCCGGCCAAAGACGGCTCCGTCGATCCCGACGCCGACTTCAAAATGCTTTGGGAAGTCGATGCCAAGGCGGCAAAACGCTTGGCCGACATTGCCAATAGCGCCAAGGACGCCGCCAAGATCATTCTGGCGACCGACCCGGACCGCGAGGGCGAAGCGATTTCCTGGCACGTTCTCGAGATTCTCAAAGCCAAGCGGGCCCTCAAAGGCAAGCGGGTTGAGCGCGTCGTCTTCAACGCGATCACCAAGGACGCGGTGCTCGAAGCGATGCGGAATCCGCGCGAAATCGACGAAGCGCTGGTAGATTCCTACCTCGCCCGCCGGGCTCTCGACTATCTCGTGGGCTTCAACCTCTCGCCGGTGCTGTGGCGAAAATTGCCGGGGGCCCGCTCGGCAGGCCGCGTGCAGTCCGTCGCGCTGCGCCTCGTCTGCGACCGCGAGCTGGAGATCGAAAGCTTCGTCCCGCGTGAATACTGGTCGCTGCTCGCGCATCTGAAGACAAAGGACGGCGCGTCGTTCGTCGCCCGGCTCGTCGGCGCCGACGGCAAGAAGATTGCCCGGCTCGACGTCGGCTCGGGGGCCGAGGCGGAGGCTTTAAAACAAGCCTTGGAGCACGCGACGTTTCGCGTGGCGAACGTCGAGGCGCGTCCCGCCAAACGTCATCCCGCCGCTCCCTTCACCACTTCGACGTTGCAACAGGAGGCGTCGCGCAAACTGGGATTCGCTCCAGCCCGCACCATGCAGATCGCGCAGCGCCTCTATGAAGGCGTCGATGTCGGCGGCGAGA
>JASHSW010000075.1 GCA_030038595.1 Methylovirgula sp. | reverse complement strand
CATGCCGAGAATCGATGCGCTAGGTAGGTCGCGCGTACCTTCGATCGCGTCGGCAAGCAGCGCCATCAAGCGGAGCGGCGTGCGCAGGATAATGAATCTCTGGTCGAGCCGCAGCGCGCCGGCGGGATCGCCGAAGCGCGGGCGGATGTCGAGGATCGGAATCGCCGTGCCGTGAAAATTGACGACGCCGAAGATCGCCGCCGGCGCACCGACAAGTGGCCCGGATTCGACCGCCGCGACGACCCGTTCGACACAGCCAAGCGCGATGCCGCAACGACGCGCGCCGATCGAGAAAACGACGACACGCAAGATCGCCGTGGCCGGCGCGGCGGATTCAAGTTCCAACCCCTGCATGATAGATGGAAATAAGCGGCAATCCTTGTAAAATAGTTTTGTTGTATTTTGCATTCCGGTCTAATTATTCGAGACGATCCGGACTAACACAATGATATACATAGCATTGCTTGTAATTCGTCGTATAAGCTATGTAGATACACCTAAGTATTAGGCCGGATCCACTGTCTTTGCCGAACGAACCCTTTGGTTCGCCCGTCGACAGGCTTCAAAAAACCGATTTCCGCTTCCCTGCTCGCGCCTTAGAAGTCGAAAGCCGCATTTTGCGGGGTTGCGGCGTTTCATGGAGAGGATCATGAGGCTCGGTCCGCTGCTTAGCGGCAACCGCATCGCGGCGTTCTTGCCTTCGTTACGCGGCTACAAAGCGCGCTTTCTGCCGGCCGATCTTGCTGCCGGGCTGAGCCTTGCGGCGATCGCCATACCCTCGCAAATGGCGACCGCGCATCTCGGCGGATTTCCGCCGCAGATCGGCTTCTTCGCCTTTATGGCCGGCGCGCTCGGCTTCGCTGCGTTCGGCGCCAATCCTTTTCTCTGCTGCTGCGCCGATTCGACAATCACGCCGATTTTCGCCGGCAGTCTCGTGCTTGTCGCCGCGGGCGGCACGAAGGAATACGCACTGTTGTCAGCGGCGCTGGCGCTGATGGTCGGCCTGGCGCTGGTCGCCGCCGGGCTGTCTCGGCTGGGGCGGATCGGGGATTTGCTTTCCATCCCGGTGACCGTCGGCTTTCTGGTCGGCATTGCGGCGCATATCCTGGGCTCGCAAGTACCGACGATTCTCGGCATTGCGCTGCCGCCGCACGTCGGCGAAATCCCCGCGGCGCTCGGCACAATCAATCCGTTTACAGTTGCGATTGCGCTCGGCGAGCTCGCTCTGCTTCTTGCCGGGCAGCGCATCGATCCACGCATCCCGGCGGCGCTCATCGGATTGGGCATTGCGACGTTGAGCGTGGTCGTCTTCCGGCTCGAAGCGCACGGCGTGGCGGTTCTCGGGGAAATTCCCCGCAGTTTGCCGGTTCCCGCGATCCCGGTGGTCTCGCCGGCCGAGATCGCCGAACTTTTTCCGCTGACGCTCGTCGTAGCGATCGTCATTATTGTACAGACGGCGGCGACAAGTCGCGAATATGCATCGGACGAGCCGCCGGATCTTGACCGCGATATCCTCGGCGTCGGTGCCGGCAGCATCCTCGCCGGCCTGTTCGGCACCTTCCCGGTCGATTCAAGTCCGCCTTCGACCGAGATTGCGATGGCAAGCGGCGCCCGTTCGCAGCTCACCTGCCTTGTCGCCGCGGCAATTCTGCTGCTTTTACTTCTCTTCGGCGCGGAGTTGTTGCGCGATGTGCCACGTGCAGCTTTGTCCGGCGTGCTGCTTTTTGTAGCGCTCGAAATCATCCGCTTCGACCAGATTGCGGCGATCCTTCGTCAATCCTTCCCGGAATTCCTGCTCATCGTTGCCACCGCCGCCGCGATCATTCTCCTGCCGATCGGGGAAGGCGTGGCAATCGGCATCGGGCTCTCGCTCATGCACGGCTTATGGGACACGGCAAGCGGCGAGGTGATCGTTTTCAAGCGCGTCCCGGGAACTTCGATCTGGTGGCCTCCAACGGAGAATCAGAAAGGCGAAACGTTGGCGGGCGTCACTGTGCTATCCTTCGACGCGCCGCTCTCGTTTCTCAATGCCGATCGGCTGCGCCGCGAAATTACCGCGGTTCTGCGGGCCGCGGACGCGACCTCGCGGGAAACGCCAATGAAGCTCGTTGTCCTGGAAGCAGCGAATATTTCGCGGATCGACTTCACCGCCGCCGAGACGCTGCGTGCAATCATTCGCGATTGCCACGCAGCGGCGGTCGATTTCGCGATCGCGCGGCTCGAATCGCTGCGCGCCGAGCAGGCGGTGCATCGTTTCGGGATCGACGCCGAGTTGGGACAAGAGCGCGTCTTCCGCTCCGTGCAGGAAGCGGTGGACGCGCTCGCGCGCGACGCAGAGATAAAGCCGTCATGATCGTTCTCTGCAGTGAGGCGGCGAGCGGAGTTCGGCGTTCAGGCTTCGTTTGGACGACTGCGCCGTGTCTTGCGTTCGACGATCACGGTGCGCCCCGCCCCCTCGCGGCTCGTGGTCGTCACGACGCGCGCCGCCTGGCGCGGCGCGACGCTCTTCAAGACCTCGGCGCGCACTACTTCGACCGGCAGATCCAGGAACCCGGCGGCGATCTCGATCTGCTCGGCAAGTTGGTCGGAAAGGCCTTGTGCCGCGACGATCGCTTCTTTGAGCGTCGGCGGGTCATGGCGCACGCGACGCGATCCGTATTTCGTTTCCCAACTGTCCGCCATCGCCCAACGCCTTTCCTGGAGCGTGATTATCGCGAGTTCGCAGTTGTGCAGCAAGGGCCAGAACCCGCGACAATTGGCGCGCCGGCGTTAAAGACAGGCGCGCGCGAACGCTTGGAACGCCCGGGCGCGATGTGAGAGCGCCGGCGAGCCGTCGGCAGGAATTGCCTGTTTCTCGTCCATGAGCATTTCGCCAAACGTGCGCGTGAACCCATCCGGCAGAAAGATCGGGTCGTAACCAAAGCCGAGTCCGCCGCGCGGCGGGAAGACGAGCGTGCCAAACACCTTCCCCTCGAAGTTCTCGGTGCGGCCGTCGGGCCAGGCGAGCGCGAGCGCGGAAGTGAAATGCGCGCGAAACGGCGGCGCTGCCCCTGTTTTGCGCAGCGCGGCTTCGACTTTCTCGATGGCCGTCGCGAAGTCGCGCGGACCGCCCGGCGTCGCCTCGGCCCACCGCGCCGAATGGAGCCCCGGCGCGCCGCCGAGCGCATCGACGCAAAGTCCGGAATCGTCGGCCAGCGCCGGCAGATTTGCGGACTGCGCGGCGGCGCGCGCTTTCAACGCCGCATTCTGCCGGAAATCCCCGCCCGTCTCCGCAGGTTCCGTCAAGCCTAGTTCCGCCGCGGAGACCGCCTCGATTCCGTGCGGGGCAAGCAAGGCGCGCATCTCCCAAAGCTTGCCGGGATTATGAGTGGCGATCACCAAACGGCCCTCGAGGCGTTTGCCCATCAGGCGATCGCCCGCTTCTGCAGTTCGATGAGTCGCCCGATTCCGGCGCGGGCGAGTTTCAGCATGATGTTGAGTTCGGCCTCGCTGAACACCGCGGCCTCCGCCGTTGCCTGCACCTCGACGAGCGAGCCCGCTCCTGTGATGACAAAATTCGCATCGGTCTCGGCGACGACGTCCTCCGCGTAATCGAGGTCGAGTACCGCCTCTCCGTTGGAAATGCCGCAAGAGACCGCCGCGACGTGATCGCGCAGCGGAAGTTCCTTGAGGATCGAGCGGCCGTGCATCCATTTGAGGCAATCGCGCAGCGCCACCCATGCGCCGGTGATCGCCGCCGTCCGCGTGCCGCCGTCCGCCTGCAGCACGTCGCAGTCGATGGTAATCTGCCGTTCGCCAAGCATCTGCAAATCGGTCACAGCGCGCAAGCTGCGGCCGATGAGCCGCTGGATCTCCTGGGTGCGCCCCGAGGGCCGTCCCGCCGTCACTTCCCGTTTGCAACGCGTCTGCGTGGCGCGCGGCAACATGGCGTACTCCGCAGTCACCCAACCGCGACCTTGGCCACGCAGCCATTGCGGAGGCTTGTCCTCGAGCGAGGCCGTGCACAGCACGTGCGTCTCGCCGAATTTGACGAGGCAAGAGCCTTCCGCATAGCGCGCGACATTGCGCTCCAGCGAGACCGGCCGCAATTCATCCGCCGCGCGTTTGGAAGGACGCATGAAAATCCTCTGACTGCATCAATCGGAGCTGATGCTTAGGCGGTTCGCGGTTTTGACGCAACCGGCGTGGGCCGGCGCACGGCAGGCGATGCACCCTCGGCTTGGCGTTTGGTTCACATTTGCAAAGGGCGGTTGGCGCGGCGAAACGAAGGTCGGCACGATGCGTTGCCGCCGCGCATTGCCCATCGGCGGCGACGCCGTAGCGGCCAAGTTCGGCTGGCAGGCCGTTTCTCAGCAACAAGAGGTACCGTGATGAAAAAGCTTCTTCTTGGAACCACGTTCGCTCTCGCGAGCTGCATCAGCTTCATTCCGATTGCGAAAGCCGCCGGCCCCGCCTGCATACCGGTTGGCGTGGCGCTCCTCAACACGCAGGCCGCCGCCACAAATGCCGGAGGCGTGGCCCTGCGCCTCGACGGAGATCAGGCCGAAGACTTTGTTGACTATGTCAACAGTCGCACCGGCCGCGACGCCGACTACTGGGGAGACGGGATCATCGTTGGACGGTTCCCGGCACTCGGCTACGATACGCTCGCAACCATCGATGACGGCTGCGTCAACGAGACGAAGGTCATCATGCTCAATCCGATGACGACCGATCTCGCCTTTCAGGCGGCTCAATTCGACTACGACTGAGCCAAGCCGTTGGTGGCCCGCTTGGCTTACAGCCAGTCGACGCCGGTAAGGGCGGCGCTCTTCTCCCAAAGCGCGGCGGCGAGCCGATCGTCTTGCGCCGCGCTCGTCGGCGCCTTTGCCTTGCACTTATAGAAATATTCGCCGCTCACACCCGCGACCTCGGGAGACGAGGCGAGATAGACGATCGTCTCCGCGCCCTTCTCCGGAGAAATCGCAAAACGTTGGACGACCTTGAGCAGAGAGCCGACGATGCCGCCGCTCTCGTGGCCGAAGCGCGTCGCGACGACGCCGGGATGAAGGGCGTTCGCCGTCGCGTTCGTGCCCTTCAGCCGGCGCGCCAGCTCGCGGGTGAACAGGATGTTTTCGAGCTTGGCTCGCGCATAGGCACCCAGACCGGTGTATTTTTCCGTCTGCAAATCGTCGATGTCGAAGCGCGCGCCTCTGTGCGCGTCGGACGAGGTGTTGACGATGCGCGCGCCGCCGGCAGCGAGCAGGCGTTCGCGCAACCCCGCGGTGACGACAAAATAGGAAAGATGGTCGAGCGCGAAGGTGCGCTCGAATCCGTCTTTGGTCACTTCCCGCTGCGAAAAAAGCGCGCCGGCGTTATTGATGAGCACGTCGATGCGCGGCTCGGAGGCAGCGATCTCCCCGGCGACGCGTTTCATGTCGGCGAGTTCCGCCAAATCGCCATAGACGATCCGGTGCCCGACGGCCGGCGCTCGCTCGTTGAGCCGCGCAAGCGTCGCCTCGCCGCGCGTTTTGTCGCGCGCGACCAGGACAATCTTAGCGCCCATCCCGGCCAGTTCGAGCGCCGCGACTTCGCCGATTCCGGAGGTCGCGCCGGTGATTACCACGGTCTTGCCCTGCATCATCTCTCGACCTCACGGCTGAGCGAGATGCCGGGCATTTCTATTCTGCCGGCACCCGCGTCTTGAGCGTGCGGTAGATATAGTCGGACGCCGGCACATTTGCATCGACGTCGTCGAAAGTGGCGGCAATCTCGGCCACTTTGTCGTGATACGGTGAGAGGTGGCAGATCGGATCGGCATTGCGGGCATCGCCGGTAAGTGCCAGAGCCTGGCAGCGGCAACCGCCGAAATCGATCGTCTTGCGCGGGCAGGAACGGCAGGGCTCGAGCATCCATTCCGTGCCGCGGAA